>NZ_JBFUGA010000033.1:0-48901 GCF_056403155.1 Methylobacterium sp. P3_A11 | reverse complement strand
GCGCGGATGGCCGCGTTCAAGGCCGGGACCTGCGCCTTGCGGTCGCTGCGCACGAACGTGATCTGGGGGTGGTCGGCCAGCCTCGCCGGGATCTCGGTGTCGGGATCGATCCCGACGAAGAAACGGAGCGTCACCGGCCTGTCGAGGTCCTGGCCGGCGGCGCTCTCCATCGCGTGCTCCAGGAAATACTGGCCGGCCTTTCCGGCCAAGGTCGAAGGCTTCAGCCGTGATGGTGTGATGATCGCGATGTTCATGCTCAGTTCGCTCAGTTAAATCCGATTTCGAGGCCGTAACGTGCCGTCGGATCGGGAGAGTCGGAGATGGAACGCGATGACTCTCGCTGGAACGTTTGAGATTACAGAGTTCGCGAGGGTGCCTTCTGTCAAGTCGTGATTCGAAGTTCGAATTTCTGAGTGAAGGCACAAGAAGTCTTAATAATGTTTAAATCTCTGATATTAGAATACAAACGATCGAGATGCACTTGTGAGAATGAGGAAATAAAATACGACGTACTATATTCCGTCAATCCATCCTCTGTTGCCTGCATGCAACCTACGTCCGAAGAAATAGGGCGCGCTGTCTGGGTCCGGTCCGGGTATCGTGCGCCGTGTGCCGGGAATCGGTGGCCGAGGGGCTGTCGCGGACGAAACCTTTGCGCCGCTCGCGGCTTGGATCAGCGGCTCGAACCGGGCCGGATCGGGGTCGATTCTGCGCATGGCCAGCCTCAGCGTCGCGATCGCGTTCGGCGTCCGCCTGCTCCTCGTGCTGCTGTTCCTGCCGTTCAGCGCCCTCGACAAGATCCTGAACTTCAGGGGCGCGGTCGGGCAGGCGCGGGAGGCCGTGCACGCCACCGCGCCCGCGACGGCGCTGATCCTGGTCGGGCTCTGCGTCGAGATCGGGATGTCGCTCTGCATCCTGACGGGGACCGCCGACCGGGCCGCCGCGTTCGTGCTCGCCGGCTATTGCGGCCTCACGGCCCTGCTGTGGAAGCGGTTCTGGCGGCCGGGGGATTTCTGGGTCGGCGGCAAGGGTCGCGAACTGTTCTGGGACTTCCTGAAGAACATCGCGCTGGCGGGCGGCTTCCTGCTCATCACGTTCGGCACGGGGGCCGGCACGGTCCAGGACTTCCTGGCCGAACCCCTCGGCTCCACGCATCCCTACGCGATCGCCGATCGGGCTCGGCCGTAGCCGAGCCCCGGGGGGGCAGGTTCTCAGGCCTTCGGCACGGTGGCTTCCATCGAGGGGCGGCGCTCGAAATCCGCGTACCATGCCGCGACCGCCGGACGGCCCTCCCGCCACGCGAGGTCGGGGAAGCGCAGATCCAGGTAGCCGAGGGCGCAGGCCATCGCGACCGCGCCGATATCCAGCGCCGGCATGCCGGCGACCAGGGCCTCGAACCGGTCCAGCGCCGACCGGATCTTGCCGATCTGGCCGGCCTCCCAGGCGTCCCAGCGCTGGGGCTCGGGGCGCAGCACGCGCTCGTAGCGGGTGAGCAACGCCGCATCGAGCAGGCCGTCGGCGAGCGCCTGCCGGGTCAGCGCGTCCCAGCGGGCGGCGCCCTGGGGGAACAGGTGCGGGCCGGCCGAGAGGCCGTCGAGATACTCGCAGATCACCCGGCTGTCGTAGAGGGCGGTGCCGTCCTCCAGGACCAGCGCGGGGATCTTGCCCAGCGGGTTGTGGGCGGCGACCTCGGGGGAAGGTCCGGTCGGCGACGCCCCGGCGGCCGTGACGGCGATCCGGTCGATCAGCCCGGTCTCGTGGGCGAGGACCAGAACCTTGCGGGCGTAGGGGGAGGCGGGGGAGTAGAGCAGCTTCATCGGACCGTCCCGGTTGATCGTGGCGCCGGGACCTTGCACCGATGCCACCGGGAATCCAGCCCCGGCGCTCAGACCTTCCGGGTCATTCCGGACCCGGCATGAACCGCCCGAGACCGGCTCAGGCGTTGTGCCCGCATCCGCTCGCGCCAGGTGAGGATGCCGGTCGCGGCCCGATCCAAGAGGAACATGCACAGGCTGCCGATGATGGCCAGCACGCAGACGGCCCCGATCAGGACCCCCCAGATCCCGGGGGCCGGGATGATCATCAGGCACAGGAGGCCGAAAACGGCCGCGCCGGGTATCCACTTCGCCATCGCGCCGCCTGCCTGAACCAGAACTGTGTCGCTCGGACCTTGCCTAGGCTGAGACTCTTAAAAGATCCCGGTCGCACAGTGTCGACCCGAATTTTTCTGTATTCAGGGAGCGAAAATCTGGATTGCTGGGTTTATAGAGTGTAAATCAACCTCTCGGATCGGCGGCGATCGCGCACCGTACTGGCTCAGGTCGCCAGCCCGGTCCGCATCGGGTGCCCGCGGCACGCCTTCGTCGACCGACGGCGGCCCGGATCGCGCCCGGCCGGTGACATCCCGCATCCGCTGTCCGTGGAATCGGACGCCGGCCCGGCCTGCGGGCTTCTCCTCCGGGGCCGAATCGGCGTATCGGAGGATCAGCCCATCGCGACGATGCGGGAGAGACCGGGATCTTCCCAACAGAGGGGACCCGGCGCCGACGGAGCAACCGCCCCGGAAACTCTCAGGCACCGGAACCGTGTCGTCAGGGCGATCTGGAGAGTGGTGCAGCGGGCGTGCCCGTGGGCACCCGCCGAAGGGGACGTCCGTGCTTCGCCTCGCCAGGGCTGGGCCGGATCAAACTCTCAGGCACCGGGACAGATGGGGCGCGCAACCGGCCGACCGCTCGCGGACGGCCTCCACGCGTCCACGTCCCGGAGTCCAATCCCATGACCCACATCGCCGTGATCGGCGCCGGCATCACCGGCGTGACGACCGCCTACGCCCTCGCCCAGCGCGGCTACCGCGTCACCGTCCTCGACCGGCAGCGCTACGCCGCCATGGAGACCTCCTTCGCCAATGGCGGCCAGCTCTCGGCCTGCAACGCAGAGGTCTGGAACAAGCCCTCCACGGTGATGCAGGGCCTGCGCTGGATGATGCGCCGCGACGCGCCGCTTCTGATGAATCCCAAGCCCTCCTGGCACAAGCTGACCTGGATGGCCGAGTTCGTCCGCGAGATCGCCCATTACCGGGAGAACACCGTGGAGACCGTGCGGCTGGCGCTGAAGGCCCGGGAGGCCCTGTTCGCCATGGCCGGGGCCGAGGGGATCGACTTCGACCTGAAGACCCGCGGCATCCTGCATTTCTACCGGGACCGGGCGGGCTTCGAGAAGGCGGTCGGCGTCAACGCCCTGCTGCGGGAGGGCGGCCTCGAGCGCTACGCCGTGACCCCGGAGGAGATCCGGGCGATCGAGCCGACGCTCTCCGGGACCTACCACGGCGGCTTCTTCACGCCCTCCGATGCCACCGGCGACATCCACAAGTTCACCCGGGGGCTGGCTTCCGCCTGCGCCCGCAAGGGCGTCCGCTTCGTCCAGGACGCCGACGTCGCGACGATCGCGCCGGGGGAGGGGGGCTACGCCGTCCGCTGGCGTGAAGCGGGCCATCCTGCCGGGGCGCTGCGGATCCTGCGGGCCGACGCGGTGGTGATCTGCGCGGGCTGCGCCAGCCGGCATTTCGCCGCGATGCTCGGGGACCGGGTGAACGTCTACCCGGTGAAGGGCTACTCGATCACCGTGAACCTGCTGACCCCGGAGGCGCAGCGGGCGGCCCCCGAGGTGAGCATCCTCGACGAGGCGGCCAAGATCGTCACCAGCCGGCTCGGCGACGCGCGCCTGCGGGTCGCCGGCACCGCCGAGTTCAACGGCTTCAACCGCGACATCCGCCACGACCGGATCCAGCCGCTGGTCGACTGGACCCGGGAGCAGTTCCCGCGCGTCGACACCGACCGGGTGGTGGCCTGGAGCGGCCTGCGCCCGATGCTGCCGAACATGCTGCCCAAGGTCGGCCGCGGCCGCCGGCCCGGCGTCTTCTACAACACCGGCCACGGCCATCTCGGCTGGACCCTGGCGGGCGCCACCGCCGAGATCGTCGCTGGGGCGATCGCCGCCGAGCACGCCCCGGAGCCGGCGGTCCTGCCGCTCGCGGCCTGAGGATCCCGGGTTCCGAAGGGCGCCGGGCCTTCGGCGGGTCGTCAGGGCTTAGCCCTGACGAGGGGGGCCTCGGCCGCCCCAGTCCGGATCGCGGCGCGCCGTCCCTGCCCCGAGAAGGGAGGCGCGCCGCTCAAGATTATTTTGTATTATCTTCCCGAGCCGCCCCGGAAACCGAGCCGCGATGTCCCTGTCCCCGGCCTATCTCGACCCCGCCACCGGCGCGACCTACCCGATCGAGACGCCGCGCTGGCGTTCCGAGACGGGCGGTCCGCTGATGATCACCGACCTGCCGGGGATCGGCCGGGCCGAGATCGACACCGGCACCCGCTCCCTCTGGCGCTACGCCGCCGCGCTGCCGGTGGTGGTGGCCGATCCGGTCTCGCTCGGGGAGGGCTGCACCCCGCTGGTGCGCCGGCCCTGGCGGGGCGGCCACGCCCATTTCAAGCTCGAATGGTTCGCGCCCTCGGGCAGCTTCAAGGACCGGGGTGCCTCCGTGATGCTGTCGATCCTGCGTCAGCAGGGGATCGACGCGGTGCTGGAGGATTCCTCCGGGAACGGCGGCGCCGCGGTGGCGACCTACGCGGCCGCCGCCGGGATGCGGGCCAAGATCCTGGTCCCGGCCTCGACCTCGCCGGCCAAGACCGTGCAGATGCGCGCCGCCGGCGCCGCGGTCGAGCTGGTGCCCGGCACCCGCCAGGACACCGCGGACGCCGCGGTCGGCCAAGCGGAGTCGATCTTCTACGCCAGCCACAACTGGCAGGCCCATTTCCTCCAGGGCACCAAGACCCTCGCCTACGAGCTGTGGGAGGATCTGGGTTTTGCCGCGCCCGACGCCGTCATCATCCCGTGTGGCGCCGGCAGCAACATCCTCGGCTGCGACATCGGCTTCTCGGAGCTGCTGCGCCGGGGCGCGATCGCCCGCCTGCCGCGGCTCTACGCGGTCCAGCCGGCCCATTGCGCGCCCCTGCATGCCGGGTTCGAGGCCGGCGCCTCCGATTTCGTGCCGGTCACCCCGCGCCCGACGCTGGCGGAGGGCGCCTCGATCGCCCAGCCGGTGCGCGGCCGGGAGGTGCTGGCGGCGCTCCGCCGCTCCGGCGGCGGCACCGTGGCGGTCTCCGAGGAAGCCATCGAGGCGGCCCTGATGGAGCTCGCCCGCTCGGGCCTCTACGTCGAGCCCACCTGCGCCATGGCGACGGCGGCGCTCACCGATCTCACCGCGCGCGGAGCGATCCGGCCCGACGAGACCACCGTGGTGGTGCTCACCGGCACCGGCATCAAGGCGACGCCGCGCATCGCCGAACTGCTGGGCCTCGCCCCGTGACCCACGCCCGCTGACACGCGATCAGGAGGACACACCATGCGCAACAACATCCCCGCCAGCGTCGGGATGCCGGTCGAGGAGGTGGATACCCCCTGCCTGATGGTCGACCTCGACGCCCTCGAGCGCAACATCGACAGGCTCGGCCGCTTCATGACGGAGCACGGCCTGCGCCACCGGGCGCATGCCAAGACCCACAAGTCGTCCGACATCGCCGTGATGCAGATCGAGCGGGGCGGGGCCTGCGGCGTCTGCTGCCAGAAGGTGAGCGAGGCCGAGGCGCTGGTGAGCGCCGGCATCCGCGACGTGCTGGTCTCCAACCAGGTTGTGGCGCCGAAGAAGATCGAGCGCCTCGCGGCGCTCGCCACCCGGGCGCGGGTACTGGTCTGCGTCGACGACCTCGGCAATGTCGACGACCTCTCGGCGGCGGCGGTCAAGTTCGGCGTCACCCTCGAGTGCCTCGTGGAGATCGACGTCGGCGCCGGCCGCTGCGGCGTCGCGCCGGGCGAGCCAGCAGTCGCGATCGCGAAGAAGATCGCGGCGGCGCCGGGCCTCAGCTTCGCGGGCCTGCAGGCCTATCAGGGCAAGGCGCAGCACGTGCGCGACTACGGCGAGCGCAAGGCCCTGATCCAGACGGCGATCGACGAGACGCGGCGCACCGTCGACCTCCTGAAGGCCGAGGGGCTCACCTGCGACATCGTCGCGGGCGCCGGGACCGGCAGCTTCGCCCTGGAGGGCGGCAGCGGCGTCTACAACGAGCTGCAATGCGGCTCCTACGTCTTCATGGACGCCGACTACCAGCGGGTGAAGGACGCGGACGGGCGGCCGATCGCGGAGTTCGAGAACAGCCTGTTCATCTACACGGCGATCATGAGCAAGGCGAAGGCGGACGTCGCGATCTGCGACGCCGGCCTGAAGGCGCAGAGCATCGACAGCGGCCTGCCGGTGGTCTTCGGCCGGGAGGACGTCGCGTACATCAAGTGCTCGGACGAGCACGGGGTGATCAGCGATCCCGGCAACGTGCTGAGGCTCAACGAGCGCCTGAAGCTGATCCCCGGCCATTGCGACCCGACGGTCAACGTCTACGATTGGTACGTGGGCGTGCGGAACGGCCGCGTCGAAGCGATCTGGCCGGTCACCGCCCGCGGCATGACCCTGTAGGGGTTTCCGAAGGGCTCTGGCCCTTCGCCGGGGTGTCGGGGCGGCGCCCCTACATCGGGCTCTGCCCGACACCCGCAAAGGGTCTCGACCTTTTGAAACCATGACTTTGGAGATCGTCACGTCATGCGCTTCATCGCGGAAGAGGAATCCGCCGCCCTGGTCGATCACGCCATGGCGTTCGCGGCGGCCCGGGAGGCGCTGATCGCCGCGGTGGCGCCGGGGACCACCCTGTTCCCGGCGGTGCTCGGCCACGGCTCGGAGCCGACCAACCGGTTCTCGATCAAGTCGGGCGCGACGGCCGACTATGCCGGCCTGAAGGTCGGCTCGTTCTGGCCCGGCAACCCCGACCGGGGCCTGCCCCGGCACAATTCGGTGATCCTGCTGTTCGACCAGGCTGTCGGCCGGGTCGACACGGTGATCGAGGCGGGCCGCGTCAACGCCTACCGGACCGCCGCCGCCGACGCTGTGGCGGCCAGTGTCCTGGCGCGGCCGGATTCGGCGGTGCTGGCGGTGTTCGGGGCCGGCAACCAGGCCGAGTTCGAGTGCGCGGCGCTGGCCCGGATCCTGCCGATCCGGACGGTCCTGGTCGTCGCCCGGGACGCCGCCAAGGTCGCGGGGCTCGGTGAGCGCCTGGCGGGGCAGGGGGCGTCCGGGCTCGACGTGCGGGCGGCCGCGCCCCGGGAGGCCTGCGCGGCCGCCGACGTGATCGTCACGGCGACGCCCGCCCGCGCGCCGCTGTTCGAGGCCGCCTGGGTCCGCCCCGGCACGCATGTTGCCGCCATGGGGGCGGATGCGAAGGGCAAGCAGGAGCTGCCCCCCGCCCTGCTGGAGCGGGCGGCCCTGTTCTGCGACCTGCCGGAGCAGTCGCGCGCCATCGGCGAGTTCCAGCACGCCTCCGCGGGCGCCCTGGCCGGCCTGCGGGCGCTCGGCGACGTGCTCCGGAGCGGGGAGGGGGGCCGGACCGATCCGGAGGCGATCACCGTGTTCGATTCCTCCGGCATCGCCCTGCAGGACCTGACCATCGCCCGGGCGATCCTCGCCAAAGCCGACGCGCGCAGGTAGGGGAGGCCGGCGCCGGCCCTCCCCCGCACCGGCGGAGGACGGCCACGCATGCAGGACAGGCAGATCCGGGTCATCGGCATCGGCACCGGCGATCCCGAGCACCTGACCCTTCAGGCGGTGCGGGCGCTCGCCGACGTCGACGCGGTGTTCGTGCTCGACAAGCGCGCCGAGACCGCCGATCTCGTCGAGATCCGCCGCCGGATCTGCGCGGCCCATATCGCGAAGCCCCATCGGGTCGTCACGGTCGAGGACCCGCCCCGGGAGCGCCGCCCGGCCGATTACGGCGGCACCGTCGCGGCCTGGCACGCGGCCCGGGCCGAGCGCCTGGAGGCGGCCTTCGCGGCGGATCTCCGGCCGGGGGAGGTGGGGGCGATCCTGGCCTGGGGCGACCCCGCCCTCTACGACAGCGTGCTCCGCATCCTCGACCGCATCGCCGCCCGCGGGCGCGTCGCGTTCACCCGCAGGGTGATCCCCGGCCTGACGAGCGTGCAGGTGCTCGCCGCCCGCCACGGCGTGCCGCTGAACGGCATCGGCGGGTCGGTGCTGATCACCACCGGCCGGCGCCTCGCGGCGGGCTGGCCGGTGGACGTGGAGAGCGTCGTGGTGATGCTCGACGGCGAACCGGCCTTCGGCCATCTCGACCCGGACCTGACGATCTACTGGGGCGCCTATCTCGGCGGCCCGGACGAGATCCTGCTCGCCGGCCGGCTGGGCGACGTGGGCGACGGGATCCGCCGGGTCCGTGCGGAGGCCCGCGCCCGCCACGGCTGGATCATGGACATCTACCTGCTGCGCCGTGACCGCGCCGCCACGGACAGGGCCGGCGAACCCGCTTAGACCGCGGCCATGCTGCGCCTGCGGGACTACCAGCGCGCCAGCCTCGACGCGCTCTCGGCCGCTTGGGGGCGGGGAGGGGCGGACGCGTCGGCGCCCGGCCACCTGATCGTGCTGCCTACCGGCGCCGGTAAGGCGCTCGTGATCGCGGCCCTCGCCCGGGAGACCCTGGCGGAAAACCCCCTCGCCCGGGTGGCGATCGTCACCCACAGCCGCGAGCTGGTCGCCCAGAACTTCTCGGAACTGACCCGCGCCTGGCCGGAGGCGCCGGCCGGGATCTTCTCCGCCGGGCTCGGGCGGCGGGAGGCCGACGCGCAGGTGCTGGTCTGCGGCATCCAGTCGGTGGCCGACCGGCTCGACGCGGTGGGCCCGCGCGATCTCGTGATCGTCGACGAGGCCCACCTGATCCCCCGCGCCGCCGACACCCGCTACGGCCGGTTCCTGTCGGGCCTGCGGGCGCGGACCCCCGGGCTGCGCGTGGCGGGCTTCACCGCGACCCCGTACCGGCTCGATTCGGGCCGCCTCGACGAAGGCGAGCACCGGCTGTTCTCCGGCATCGCCTACGAGGCCGACACGTTCACGCTGATCCGGCGGGGCTTCCTGGCGCCCCTCGTCTCCAAGGCGACCCTGACCCAGCTCGACGTCTCGGGGGTCGGCCGGCGCGGGGGCGACTACATCCCGGGGGAACTGGAGGCGGCGGTCAACCGCGACTGGATCACCCGCGCGGCGGTGGCGGAGCTCGCGGAGTACGGATGCGGGCGCCGGGCCTGGCTCGCCTTCTGCGCGGGCCTCGCCCACGCGGAGGCCGTGCGCGACGCCGTGCGGGCGGAAGGCTATGCCTGCGAGACCGTCTCGGGCGAGACGCCGCGCCGGGTGCGCGACCGGATCGTTGCGGCGTTCCGGGCGGGACAGATCCGCTGCCTGACCTCGGTGGGCGTGCTCGGGACCGGCTTCAACGTGCCCGAGGTCGACTTGGTGGCGCTGCTGCGCCCGACCCGCAGCACCGGGCTCTACGTGCAGCAGGTCGGCCGGGCGCTCCGCTGCGCCCCCGGCAAGGCCGACGCCCTGATCCTCGACTATGCCGGGCTGGTGCGGATGCACGGTCCCGTGGACGCCGTGACCGTCCGGAGCGCCACCCAGGGCTTGGGCGGGGCAGGGGCCTCGCGCGCCAAGCCCTGCCCCGGCTGCGGAGCCCTGATCGCGCTGAACGCCTCCACCTGCGAGGCCTGCTGGACCGAGCCGGAGACGGACGCGGACGCGGAGGCTCCGCACGAGGCCGCGGCCGACGACGAGCTGGCGATCCTCTCGGCCGACCCCGGATTGCCGGATCTCGAACCGGCCGGCCCTGCCCCCGCGCCGGAGACCGGCGGGCACGGGGCGGCCTGGCATCCGGTCACGGCCCTGAACCTGGAAGCCGCGCCGGACGGGGTCGACCTCGTGCTCGGCTGGCGGGACGGGGTCGCGCAGGCCCGCTGGCGCGTGCGCCTGCGGCCGGAGCGCAGGGGCTACGAGCGGGAGAAGGCGGTGTCCTGGTGGCGGGGGCTCGGCGGCGGGCGTGACGCGCCGATGACCGCCGCAGGTTTCCTGGAGCACGCCGAGACCCTGACCCGACCCGCGGCCGTCCGCGTCCGACCGGGCCGCATGTCGGAGCAGATCGAGTGTCGCACCCGCGACGGCCGGATCCTGGGCGAGCGCCGGACGCCCGGTCCCGACGCCTGACAGCGTCTCTTCCCACAGCGCGTCCGCAGGCCGTCGGAGGCGCGGGAACGGGGAGGGGGCTCGCACCGCCCTCGCCCGGTCTCCCTGGAGACGCCTTCCGGCACCGAGATCGGCCGCGCCGGCGGGGTTGGCCACAGATCCGGCCAGGATCCCTGCTATCCATCGGGCCGCTTGGCATGCCGGCCCCCTCGCCCGGCCCGTTTCGAGGCTTGAGTTCCATAATATATCTTATGCGAATTCCCGGTGCGGGCTCGGGACCGGACGAGGGCTGTCGTGCCCGGATTGAAAACGGCCCTGGCCACCCCCGCAAAACGGCACCCTGTCCGCCCTCCCCGCTGCAAAGCGCTCGCTGGCGCTCCGCAGGCGGGTGACCGCGGGCCTCACGGCCGCATCCGCCGAAGGAAGGCAGAGCATCCTTCGCACCGTCGGCTGCAGCCTCTGCGTGCCTGGCCAGGGCCGATGCCATGGCCTCGGCTTGCTTCAGGCGCAAGCGGTCGAGCGAACCTGCGTCGTCCCGGTCGGGCCGCTCCGAGACCCGGCCGCGCGTCTCGGAGGACGGCCGGTACGAGAAGCGCCCCAGGGAATCGGCCACCGCATCCGCACGTTCGCCGGGGAGGGCTGCAGGATCGGCCTCGGCTCCGGACCTGTCGGCGTGGTGCGCCGTCTCCAGCGCGACCCGGTGGCCGTGCTGCAGCGACAGGCCGAGCCGGCCTTCCGGAAACGTGGCCGCCCCGCCCTGCCCCATCTCCTTCTCCGTCAGGTGAAGGCGTGGAAGGTGTTCGGCGGGGACGCCACGCCGGCACTTTACAGGCGTCGGCGGGGCGAACGCGGAGGCGTGCCATGATGGACGTCCCGCAGGTCGCGGCGCGCGCCGCCTGGGCCGGCGTCAGGTTCCGCTTCCGGCCGCCGAGGTCCGCGGCGGCCCGCCGCCTTTTCGCAGAACCGGAAACGGACGCCTTTCCAGACGCTTGGGGCGGGTTGGCCCATCCCTGCCCCGCCCTATCCTGGCACCCAGCCGAGGTCTTCCGACACGCGCCCCGGCATAATCTGACACCGGCGGCGGTCGTAAGGCTCGGTCATGCTGCGGGGGGCGGATGAACCGACCGAAGGCCCCTGCCCCGGCTGTCAGCCAACGTTCCAATAAGGCGCAGACCGGCCAGATGACGTTCACCACCGCCATGTGCTGCGGGTGGCGGATCGCCTGCACCGACAGCAGGAGCGAGCCGGCAGCCCCTGGCAGGAGGAACGCGACGGAGAGGGCGTGGAGCCAGCCCGGGTGGCGAAGGCGGCACTCAAGGGTGCATTGCCAGCATCCAGACGGCCATGGCGACCATCATCACGTTCTCGGTGAGCGAGACGAAGCCGAGCGGCACCTTGCTCGACCCGCCAACGCAGGCACACGTGATGTCCCGCTTGTCGACGTAGACCGCCTTGAACACCGAGACCGCCCCGACCGAGCCGATGAACAGGGCCACCGGGATCGAGATCCAGTTCAGGGCGCCAGCCAACATCAGCACGCCGGCGATGCCTTCGAGGAACGGGTAGGCGTAGGCGTAGCGCACCCAGCGCTGGCCGAGCAGGTCGTAGCCCAGGAACATCGAGGAGAAGCTCTCCACGTCCTGCAACTTCAGGAGGGCGAGCACGCACATGCTGAAGGCGATGAACCACGCGGCCGCGCGCACCGTCAGCGGCGTGCCGTAGGCGGCGTAACTCGCCGCCAGGGCCATCAGCGCCGTCATCGAGAACACCGCGATGACGGGCGTGTAGGTCGGCGTGTCCGGGTCGCCGGCGGGCTTGCCGAAATGACGCTGCAGATCGTCGAAGCCACCGACGCGCGCGCCGTCGATGAAGGTCTGCGGCGTCGACTTGACGTGGTGCTCGGCCTTGAAGCGGTCTGTCTCCTCGCGCGTGGTCAGCCAATGGTCATCGACCGCGAAGCCCTTGCGTTCGAGGAGGTCCTTGGCCTTCAGGCCGTAGGGACAGGTGTGTTCGGGGGTGACCATCCGATAGAGGATGGCCTTCCGGGCGGCTTGCATCTCGGTCTCCTGCGGGAACGGGGGCTGCATCGGGGAAGCGGACCGGGACCTCGCTGGCCGGTGGTCCCGGCGACGGCGGCTACTTCCCGTGCCGCTTGAGCCACGCCTGCATGTCCGCGATCTCCTTCTCCTGGTCGTCGATGATCGTCTGCGCCATCGCCTTGGTGGCCGGATCCTTGGCGTGCTTCAGCGCAACCTTGGCCATGGCGACCGCACCCTTGTGGTGCGGGATCATGTGCGTGCGGAAGTCGACGTCGGCGTCGCCGGTGTAGGGGACGTCCATGTCCTTCATCATCGCCATGTCGGCGGCCTTGAACGCCTTGGTCGAGGCGTCGTCCTTGGGGTCCGGCTTCATCGAGCCCATCGAGTCCGTGTCCTTGCCGGACAGGGAGCCGTGGTCGTGCAGGCCCTGCGCGAGGGCGGCGCCGGCCAGCCCGGTCGACAGCAGGGCGGCGGCGAACAGGGTGCGGAGGCGCGTCATGGATCTTGCTCTCTCGGTGGGGATCAGTTGAACTCAGTTGAACTTGCCGCTGGCGGTCGCGCCGTCCGGACCGGTGAGCTGCACGGCGCCCTTGGGGCCGTCGCCGAGCGCCGCCGCGGCCTTGCCGGTGAGGCGGTTGCCGTCGGCGGGCTCCAGCGGGACCCGGGTCGGCTTGCCGCCGACGACGAGGATGGCGGTCCCCTTGAAGCCGGCCGCGGGGACCGGCCTCTGCCTCTCGTCGGACAGGAACACGTCGACGGTCTCGCCCTTGGCGACGAGCTCGACGTGGAACAGGCCGGCGTCGGTCACCCGGCCGCCGTGCCGGCCGGCGGTCTCGTGGGCGTAGGCGGCGGTCGCGGCGAGCAGGCCGGCGGCCAGGGTCACTCTCGATAGGATCACGCTCTCGTCTCCTCTGGGGTCAGTAGGCCTCGGCCGGGCGCGGGTGCGCGCCGTCCGCGGAGGGGTGGGCCGGCGTCTCGGCGTGGAGGGCGCGCAGCCGCTCCAGCGGCTTGCGGCCGAAGCGCAGGAACAGGACCGGGGTCAGGACGGTGTCGAGCAGCGTCGCGCTGACGAGCCCGCCGAAGATCGTCACCGCCACCGGGTGCAGGATCTCCTTGCCCGGGCTCGCCGCGTCGTAGAGCAGCGGCACCAGGGCGACGCCGGCCGACAGCGCCGTCATCAGCACCGGGGTCAGCCGCTCCAGGCTGCCGCGCACCACGAGGTCGGCGCCGAACGGCACCCCCTCGTGCAGCGACAGGTTCAGATAGTGGCTGATCTTCAGGATGCCGTTGCGCGCCGCGATGCCGGTCAGCGTGATGAAGCCGATCATCGACGCCACCGACAGTGGCTGCCCGACCAGCCACAGCGCCGCCACCGAGCCGATCAGCGCGAGGGGCACGTTGCCCATGATGATGAGGGCGAGCGCCGCCGACCTGTAGCGGCTGAACAGGATGGCGAAGACGAGGGCCAGGGACAGGCCGGACAGCAGCGCGATGGTCCGGCTCGCCTCCTCCTGGGCCTGGAAGGTCCCCTCCAGGCTGGTGAAGAAGCCCGGCGGCAGCGGCTCCTTCGCCACCGCCTCGCGGATGGCTGCCACGACGGTGGCCATGTCGCTCCCGCCGTCCGTGTTGGCCTGCACCACGATGCGCCGCCGGGTGTTCTCGCGCAGGATCTGGTTCGGGCCGTCCGTCTCGCGGATGTCGGCCACCTGGCGCGCCGGCACCCAGCCCGAGGGCGTCTCCAGTAGCAGGTCGCCCAGGCCCGCGGTGGTCCGGCGGTCCTCGGACAGGCGCAGCACCACGTCGAAGCGGCGCACGCCATCGACCACCGTCGAGAGCACGCGCCCGTTCGAGAGGCGGCTGATCTGGTCGACGACTGCGGCCGGCTGGACCCCGTAGAGGGCCGCCCGGGTGTAGTCGACGCGGACCTCAAGCTGCGGGATGCGCACCTGCCGCTCGACCTGCAGGTCGGTGAGTCCCGGGATCGCGGCCATCCGGTCGCGCAGGGCGTTGGCCACCCGCCGCAGGGCGTCGAGGTCCTCCCCGTACACCTTGAGGGCGATCTCGGCGCGTACGCCTGACAGCATGTGGTCGAGCCGGTGCGCGATCGGCTGGCCGACGTTGACCGCCACCGGCAGGGCCGCGAGGCGCCCGCGGATGTCGGCGACCAGCGCCGCCTTCGGGCGCCTCGCGCCCTCGTCGAGGGCCACCTCGATCTCCGAGGAATGGACGCCCTCGGCATGCTCGTCGAACTCGGCCCGGCCGGTGCGGCGGCCGACCGCCTTCACGCCGGGGATCTCCAGCAGCAGCTTCTCCGCGATCAGGCCGACCCGGTTGCTCTCGGCGAGCGAGATGCCCGGGTTGAAGGTCATGTTGACCGTGAAGGAGCCCTCGTTGAACGGCGGCAGGAAGGCCCGGGGCAGGTTCCAGGCGGCGATACCGGCCGCAACCACTGCCGCCGCGACGGTCCCGACCAGCAGGGCCTGGTGCCGGAACGCGATCTGCAGCAGGGCGGCGTTGCCCCGCTTGAGCAGCTTGAGAAGGCGGCTGTCGTGCTCCTCCAGGTTCTTCAGGCCCGGCAGCAGCAGGGACGCCAGCACCGGGGTCAGGGTGATGGAGGTGAGCAGGCTCGCCAGGATGGAAATGATGTACGCCTGCCCGAGTGGGGCGAAGAGCCGACCCTCGATGCCCGAGAGCGCGAAGAGCGGCACGAACACCAGGATGATGATCAGCGTCGCGTAGACGATGCCGGAGCGCACCTCGTTCGAGGCCGAGACCACCACCTCGAAGACCGAGCGCGGGTTGCCCGCTCGCCGGTTCTCGCCGAGCCTCCGATAGATGTTCTCGACGTCGACCACCGCGTCGTCGACGAGTTCGCCGATGGCGATGGCCAGCCCCCCGAGCGTCATGGTGTTGATGGACAGCCCGAACAGGTAGAACGCCACGGCCGTCGTCAGCACCGAGACCGGGATGGCCAGCAGCGAGATCGCCGTGGTGCGCACGTTCAGCAGGAAGGCGAACAGCACCACGGCCACCACCAGCACGGCCTCGACGAGGACGCGCTCGACGTTGCGGATCGAGGTCTCGATGAAGTCGGCCTGGCGGAACAGGACCTGGTCGGCCTTGATGCCGCCGGGCAGGCTCGGGTTCAGCTCCTTCAGCGCTGTCTCGATGCTGCGGGTCAGCCGCACCGTGTCGACGCCGGGCTGCTTCTCGACCGAGACGATGACCGCGGGCTTGGCCCTGTAGCCGGCGTCGCCGCGCTTCGCCTTGGCGGCGAACGACACGTCGGCGATCTGGCGCAGGTAGACCGGCGCGTCCTTGACCGTCGCGACCACGAGGTTGCGCAGGTCGTCGAGGCTCATGGTCCGGCCGATGTTCCGGATCAGGTACTCGCGGGCGTTCTGGTCGGTGAAGCCGCCGCCGGCGTTGGTGCCGAACTGCGCGAGCGCGGTCTCGAGCTGCGCGTTGGTCACGCCGAGCGCGCGCATCGCCGCCGGGTTCGGGCTGACCCGGAACTGGCGCACCTCGCCGCCGATGGGGATGACCTGCGCGACGCCCGGAATGGTCAGCAGCCGCGGGCGGATGGTGAAGTCCGCGATCTCGCGCACCTGCATGGGGGTCGCGGTGTCGCCCGTGACCGCCACCAGCAGGATCTGGCCCATGATCGAGGAGATCGGCCCCATGACCGGGGTCACGCCCCGAGGCAGCTGATCCTGCACCAGCGCCAGTCGCTCGGCGACCTGCTGGCGGTTGCGGTAGATGTCCGTGCCCCAGTCGAACTCGACGTAGGTGATGGACAGCCCCACGCCCGAGACCGAGCGCACCCGGTTCACCCCGGGGAGGCCGTTCATCCGGGTCTCGATGGGGTAGGTCACGAGCTGCTCGACCTCCTGGGGGGCATACCCTTCGGCCTCCGTCATGATGGTGACGGTCGGCTTGTTGAGGTCAGGGAAGACGTCGACCGGCAGCTTGGTGGCGGCGAAGGCGCCGTAGAACACCAGCACCGCGGCGAGCGCGAGCACGAGCAGGCGGTTGCGGACCGACTGGCCGACGAGGAACGTGAACATCGGGGGCCTCCTCAGCGCACCTGGTCGAGGAGCTCGGCGCCCTGGGTCACGATCCGCCTGCCCGGTCCGACCCCCTCGGCGACCAGCACCCGGCCGCCGTCCAGCGGCTCGACGCGGACGGGTCGCGCCTCGAAGCGCTCGGCGGTGGTGTGCTCGTAGACGACGTCCTGCCCGTTGCCGGCGCGCACGACCGCCGCGCGCGGCAGCGCCAGCCCGGCCTGCTCGCGGTCGGTGCCGGCGAGCACGGTGACGAGCTGCCCGACCCGCAGGCCCGAGGCGTCGCCCTGGATCGCGAACTGCACCGGGATGGCCTGGTTGCGGTCGGCGAGGCCCGAACCCTGGTAGGCGAGCTTGAGGGTGCGGCCGTCGGCGAGCCGCGCCGTGGCGTCCTGCGCGGGCGTGAGGGCGTCGAAGCTCAGTGCCTCGACCCAGAGGCGGGCCGGATCGACGATCTGGAAGACCATCTGCCCGGGGCTGGCCATCTGGCCCGCCACCGCCGCGGCCTGGGCCACAACCCCGTCGACCGGCGCGACAAGCGGCTCCGGCTGCTGCCGGATCTTGTCGAGGGCCGCGCGCCGGTCCTGAAGGCCCTTGAGTTCGGCCTGGGCGTCGTCGAGCTGGGTCTGGGCCACGGCCCCCGTCAGGGCGAGGCGCTTGTACCGGTCGACCCGGCGTTCGACGATGGCGATCTGCTGATCGAGGTCCCCTTGGGTCTGGCGCATGTCGGAGACGTCGACGGCCTGGATCGGCGGGGTGACCGTGGCCAGAACCTCGCCCTTGCGCACCCGCGTGCCGAGGCGAGGGAACAGCCCGGAGGGCGGCGGCGACAGGCGGCCGCCGACCGAGGACTGCACGACGCCGCTGGCGTTGGGGTCGGGGATGATGCGGCCGGGCAGCGCGACCGAGCGGTGGAAACGGCCCTGCTCGGTCATGACCGTTCGCAGGACGAGCAGGCGCTGGGTGGGCTTGGGCACGAAGACCGAGCCGTCGGGCAGGCGCTGCGCCAGGTCCGACGAGGCGGGCGCGCCCTGACGCGGCCCGGTCAGAGCGGCCCCCTGCACGGGGGCGCCGTGATCCGCGTCGTCGTGCGCGAAGGCGGCGGTGCCCAGCACGAGGGTGATGCCGAGGGCGGCGAGCGCCACCGCCGGGACGCTACGGCGCCCCCGGGCGAGCCCGGTCACGAGCATGCCGAGCAGGAAGGCGACGGCGACCGCGCCGACCAGGGTCGGGTCCTTCGCGCCGAGGCGCTCGCGGACGCGGCGGGCGATTGTCGAGACGCGCGACGTCACGGACTGTATCGACGCGGGCGTCGCCGGGGCGCCTCCCATCGTCGCCTTCCCGTCCGGAACGGTGACCGAGACCGCGAGGACGTCGACGTCCCCGCCCACCGTGACGGTGGCGGTGAACGCGTGCCGCCCGGGCTTGGACAGCCACGGGGCCGGCAGCGCGTAGCCGCCCTCGGGCGTGGCAGTGGCGGTCCTCGGACCCTCCGGCGTCTCGACCTCGAGCGTCGCACCGGTCACCGGCTCGTTCGTCCGGAAGCGGTCGAGGAACAGGGTCAGGGTACCGTCGCGCGGGACGGCGACGAGTTCGAAGGCGTCGGTGAGGGCCTCGCCGCGCGGGGCGATGGTCTTCGAGACGGGCGGCTGGCCGGCGCCGTGGTCGTGGCCCTCGTGGGCGCGCGCGGGCTCGGCCAGCACGGCGGCCAGCAGCGCCACCGCGCCGAGGGCGGCGGCAGGACGGATCGGCATGGGAACGGTATCCTCGCGGTGGGGATGCCGGGCGCGGCCACGGGCGGGCGCACCTCGGGCCTCGCGCGCCTCAGGCGCGCCTCATCTCACGCGCGGGTTCGTGGGGGCTCTGGCAGGGTCTCGGGGCCGCGGCCGGCGCGGCCGGCGACGTCGCGCGGGATCAGCGTGACGGTCCGGAACAGGGACGGCGAGAGGCCATGGGGTCCGGTGAGGATTGCGGTGGCGCAGCAGGCCATCGTCCCGCAGCAGCGGGTCTTGCAGCCCGGGCGGCAGCAACCGTCCTCGGTCGGCTCGATGCGCGCCGCCTCGGCGGTGGCGCGCGCGACCCTGGACCACGCGGGCGCCTCGGCCCGGAATGCGGGCTTCGCCGGCACAACCACGGTGTCGGCGGCCGCCGTGACGGCCTTCGGCTGCGCCGCCACGGGATGGCCGTGGTGCGCGTGGCCCTCGTGGGCCTGGACGGCGGACGGCGCGACGTAGGCGATGATCGCGAGGATCATCGCCGCCATCAGGCGCAGGATCTGCCGGTCGGGGCTCATGGGGTCAGGATTATACCGGTTCGGGTGTCGGGACCATGTCCGCGCGTGGGACGTGAATGCGGACGGGGAGGTTAGGTTTCCGGCCCGCAGCCTCAGGCCGCCGCGCGCAGGGGCTCCGCCGGGTAGCCGGCCGACGCGATCGCGTGGGCGATCCTCTCGGCCGTTCCGACAGCGCCCGACACGGTCACGCGCTTGGTCTCCAGGTCGACCGTCACCCGGGCGCCGGGCTCGATGGCCTCGACGGCGCGGGTCACGGCCTTGGCGCAGCCGCCGCACTCCATCGTGTCGACCTTGAAGCGGATCATGACGCTCTCCTTCGGATGACGTCCCGACAAGATGGGGCTTCCCACCGTGGGAAGGTCAAGCCCTCCGAACGCGTGGAGTCCCGAGGATCCGGGCTGCCGCGTTCCCCGGCGGCGCCGCGCCCAGGTTCGCCGGCCTCACGCGTAGCGGATCAGCCCTGCGAAGCCCTCGTCCATGTGGTCCTGGTGGTGGCAGTGGAAGAAGGTCGCGCCGGGGTCGTCGGCGACGAAGTCGACCTCCGCCTTCGAGAAGCGCGGCAGGCTGATCGTGTCCTTCATCAGCCCCGACATGGGCTGGTCGCCGACCTTGGTCACCTCGAACGTGTGGCGGTGGATGTGCACCGGGTGCTCGTCGCCGCTATGGTTGTCCATGACCAGGCGGTAGCGCTTGCCCCGTTGCACCGTGAACAGCGGATCGGTGTCGGGCCAGGACTTGCCGTTGATCGTCCATCGGTTGTAGCCGCCGCGGCCCCCGGGGATCTTCTCGAACCGCAGGGCGATGGTCTCGTCCGGCGCGGCCGCCGCCCCGGCCCGGGCGAAGGCGGCATAGCGCCAGTCGTCCCGCTGTGGCCTGATCCAGTGCGGCTCGCCCTGCCGGTTCGCGTATTCGACGACCACGCCCATGCCCATGCCGCGCGCGTCGTCCTTGGTCGAGCCGAGCACCCAGACGCCGGGGTTGTTCATCGCGACGATGACGTCGGCGCGCTCCGCCACGTCGAGCTTGAGCACCTCGACGGCGGCCTGGACCGGCACCGGGTTGCCGTCGAGCGCGATGACCTGGAAGCGGTGGCCCGGCAGGGCGAGGGAGATGCCCATGCTCGCGTTGGCGTTGAGGATGCGGAACAGCACCCGCTCGCCCTCGCGGACCCGGACGGGCTCGCCGTGGCCGAGCATCCGGTCGCCCAGCGTCGCCGAGCGGTACATCGCCTCCAGGCCGTTGTCCGGCGGCGGCCCCTTCCTCATGTCCTGCATGCTGACCCAGTGGCCTTCCCAGGTGTGGGATGCCAGGAGCACCTCGCGGTCGTAGCGGCCGGGGTCGCCCGCCGCCGGCTCCACGATCAGGAAGCCGAACTCGCCCGAGTAGGTGCTCTTCGTCAGGTCCTCCATGGCCATGGCGTGGCTGTGGTACCAGCGCGTACCGGAGGGCTTCGGCGTGAAGGCGTAGACCAGCGACCCGCCCGGCGCGATGATGGGCGAGCCTTCCTCGATCGCGCCGTCCTGCTCGGGCGGGAGGTGCAACCCGTGCCAGTGGACGAGGTTGGGATAGCCGCTGTCGTTGACGACGTTGATGCGGACCGGCTCATTCTCCTTCAGGCGCAGGACCGGCCCCGGGACGGCGCCGTTATAGGCCGTCGTCCGGATGACCTTGCCGGGGGCGATCTCGTGCGAGACCGGCGCGATCCGGATGGTGTGGTCCGCGCCCGCCTCCGCGGCGTGGCCGGAGGACGACGGGAGCGCGAGGCCGAGCGTCGCGGCTCCGCTAGCGCCAAGGACCTGGCCAAGGACTTGGCCAAGGACCTGGCGACGGTCCGGGTGAGGCATGCGGACGGGCATGGTGGCGTCCTTGTCGCGACGGGGGCGGGACGGGCCTGCGAGGGCGCCTTGTCCCGGCCCCTCGTCCTCGATATCGAAACCCGATACCGCAGGAAGGCTCACCGATCCAGGCGGCTGCGACAGCATGACGGACCGGTGCTCGATGGGGCGCCGGGGGAGGCCGTCCTGCGAGGGACGCCGAACCCTGGACGTCCGCGAACCCCCCTCCGCCTGCCGAGACGGACCGAGACGGACCATGGCCGATGCTCCCCCGACCGCTGAGACGCGGCGTGCCGACGAGGCGTCGGCTGGCCCTGCCGGCTCCGTCGGCGAGGTGTTCCTCGCCTTCCTCAAGCTGGGCCTGACCGCGTTCGGCGGCCCCATCGCGCATCTCGGCTACTTCCGCGACGCGCTGGTCACCCGGCGGCGGTGGCTGGACGAGCGCGCCTACGCCGACCTGGTGGCGCTCTGCCAGTTCCTGCCCGGGCCGGCTTCCAGTCAGGTCGGCTTCTCGCTGGGCGTCCTGCGGGGTGGCGGGCTTCTCGGCGGGCTCGCCGCCTGGGCCGGGTTCACCCTCCCGTCGGCCCTGCTGCTGCTCGCCTTCGCGTACGGAGCCGCCGCGCTGTCCGGCCCGGTCGCCGACGGCGCGATCCACGGCCTGAAGCTCGTCGCCGTCGCCGTGGTCGCGCAGGCGGTGTGGGGCATGGCCCGCTCCCTGGCGCCGGACCGGCCGCGCGCCGGCATCGCGGTGGCGGCGCTGTTCCTCACCGTGTTCGTGGCCGGCTCGGTCGGGCAGCTCGCGGCCATCGTCCTCGGGGCCGTCGCCGGCCTCGCCCTCTGCCGCGCGGCGCCGCCGGGTCAAGCCGGGCACCTCGCGTTCCCGGTGTCCCGTCGGGCAGGGGCTGCGGCGCTGATCGCCTTCGCCCTGCTCCTCGTCGTGCCTCACCTCCTCGCCGCCGGCCTGCACGCCCAGTCCCTGGCCCTGTTCGACGCCTTCTATCGCTCCGGCGCCCTGGTGTTCGGCGGCGGCCACGTGGTGCTGCCGCTGCTGCAGGCCGAGGTGGTCGCCCCGGGCTGGGTCGGCCCCGGCACCTTCCTCGCCGGCTACGGCGCCGCCCAGGCCGTGCCCGGCCCGCTGTTCACCTTCGCGGCCTATCTCGGGGCCGTCGCCGGGCCGGCACCCCACGGGGCGGTCGGTTCGGCCATCGCGCTCGTGGCGATCTTTCTCCCGGGGCTGCTGCTGGTCTACGGCATGCTGCCCTACTGGGACGCGTTCCGGACGCGTCCGATGGCCCAGGCGGCCATGCGCGGCACCAATGCGGCGGTGGTCGGCATCCTCGGTTCCGCGCTCTACGAGCCCGTCTGGACCAGTGCCGTCGGCAACCCCCGCGATGTCGCGGTGGCCGTGCTGGCCTTCGTGCTGCTCACGGTCGGTCGGGTCCCGCCGTGGATCGTCGTCGCGCTCACGGCCCTGGGCGGCGTCGCCCTGGCCCTGCTCTGACCGGCCCCGCCGCCAGGATCCAGTCCGCCTTGCCCGATCCGGCCGGGGCTCGAGGCCTGCGATGACGGGGATTGCGGGCCAGGTCGCGGGCCGGGGGCGGCACGCAGTCCCGACTCCGACCGGGAGGCGGCTTCCGAGCGGGCCGATGCCGACCTGTCCGAGGTCGGGCACCGGCGCAGGCCGATCGGCGACCTCGGGGTCGGCGGACCGGGCGAAGGACGAGACCTGTCCCGTCGCGCGCGACGGCGACGGTCAGGGATGCGAGGTGCCCCGCCGGTCGGGTTCCTCGCGCGGCAGCACCTCGTGGAACAGCTCGCGCATCCGCTCGCGCGCCAGGGCGAGGGCCTCGCAGCCCAATACCGTCGCGCGGTAGATCCGCCGCTGGCTGCGGCCGGCCCGTTCCATCCGTGAGGTCAGGTACCCCCGGCGCTCCATGGCGTGCAGCATCGGGTAGAGGGTCCCGGCGCTGAGCGTGTAGCCGTGCCGGCCCAGTTCCGCGATCATCCACTGGCCGTAGAGGTCGCCCTCGGCCGCGTGGTGGAGGATGTGCAGCCGGACGAAGCCAGCCAGGAGATCCTGGTGTTCCATGTGACCAAGGTCGCGGATAACCCGGCGCGAGGAACAGGGCAAAGGTCGTGCGCACCGGGTTCGGCAGGCTCTCGGCCGCGCGCCGGCGGGGCGATGCCGGAGATCCTGCCGTCGCGGAGGACTGTCGGTCAACCGGCCCAGCTCGACGCGCTCTCTGCCTGTGTGGCCGCGGGATGATGGAGGCCTTCCCAGCCGAGCCAGCCCGTGTAGAGGCCGACCAGGACGATCAGGGCGGCCGAGGCGTAGGGCGCCTGGCGGGCGAAACCGCCGAATCCGGACCAGCGCGAGGCGACGTGCCTGACGCTGAGCGCCGCGATGACGCCGGCCGAGACCATCGTGAGCGCCAAGCCGATGCTGAAGCAGACGACGAGCGCGAATCCCAGGCTGAACTGCTTGAGCTGGATGCAGAGGAGCAGGACCGTGATGGCCGCCGGGCACGGGATCAGGCCGCCGGTCAGGCCGAACAGGACGATCTGACCGGTCGTCACCGGCCGGCCCGCGAAGCGGCGGCGGATGTCCTGGGCATGCGCCCTGGCATGGGCGTCGTCCTCGTCGCCCAGGTTCATGTGTCCATGGTCGTGGTCGTGCTCTGCGAAGGCAACCTCATGGGTCTCGGCGCCGGCCGGCCCCTTCAGGTGCAGGCGCGCCGTGAAGGCGTGCGGCTCGGGGACGGTCTCCAGGCTCTCCAGGACGTCGCCCCCGTTCGCGAAGGCGAACGTCTGCCGGCCGCCATCGGGCCGGACCGTCTCGACGGTCATGGTCCCGGGGGCCGGCAGCGCGCCCCCCTCCGCCCGCACCCGCCAGCGCGGCGGCACGCCGTCCTCGAACAGTTCCAGCGTCAGGATTCCGGCTTCGGTCGCGACGCGTCTCGCCTCGTCGTGATGGTGGTGATGGTCGTGGTGCTGCGCGCGCCAGGTGCGCCACGCCATCCAGAGCGCGATGCCGACGATGGCGACCGCGGAGGCGAGCTGGAAGTACGGCTCGCTCGCCGCGCCGCCCCATTCCTGGCCGACGTACTGCCCGCCCAGCGCGATCACCCACACGACCGCCGTGTGCGAGAGCGTGGCCGCGAGCCCCAGCAGCACCGCCTGCGTCACCGTGCCCCGGACCGCGATGATGAAGGCGGCCATCATCGTCTTCGCGTGGCCCGGCTCCAGGCCGTGCAAGGCGCCGAGCAGGATCGCGCTCGGCACGAACAGCCACGCATGCGCGGTCCCCTGCTGCAGCAGGTCAGGCAAGGAGGTCATGGGATCTCGTCACTTGAGGTAGGTCCGCACCACCTCGATCAGCTCGGCCGCGCCCCGGGCGCGCTCGGCGTCCGGCTCGACGTCCGGGTTCACGACGTGGTGGCGGATGTGGTCTTCCATCAGCTCGGCGGTCAGCCCGTTGATGGCCCCGCGCATCGAGGCGACCAGCATCAGGACGTCGGCGCAGCCGAGCTCGGCCTCCAGAGCCCGCTCGACGGCTTCCGCCTGTCCCTTGATCCGGCGCACCCGCGCCAGGAGCTTGGTCTTGTCCTTGATCGTGTGGGCCATCGGGGGCTTCCTCGTCGTCGTGATATATAGGGGGGTACCCTATATGTGTCGAGCGGTTGATGGTCCTCGTGACGTGCGGAGCCCTAACATGAAGAAGGACGACCCCTGCATCGGGGTTTGCCAGTGGGACGGGCGCACCGGCTGGTGCCTCGGTTGCGGCCGCACGGTCCTGGAGATCCGCGCGTGGCGGAAGATGGCGCCCTACAGGAGGACCGCCCTCGTTCGCGACCTGCCGCGGCGGATCCGGCAGATCACCGGCGTACGGGCCGGGACGGGTGCCGACGGGTCCTGAAGACCCTCGTGCGGAGCGGCGGCCGCAATGCGTGACGCGGGCGCCCGTCGGGCCTCGCGCGCACTATCGAGAGCCTGGCGATCGCGATGGACCGGACGTGACGGTGGGAGAGGTGGACGACGACCGCGCGGGTGAGGGCGCCTGCGCGCCACCGCGCTGTCACCCGAGGCAGGCTCCCCCTGCCCTGTCTGACGGCTGCTGCCCCGGGCGGTCGACCCGACGCAGGACCGAAACGCCGGCCGGCCGGACCCCGGCCCGGGTCCTGGGTGCGGACAGGACGTCCGGTCAGGCGCGGACCGGCACCACGGAGCCGCGATAGCGCGTCCGGATGAAGCCCGCGACCTCGGCCGAAGTCAGGAGGTCGACGAGGCGCAGGATGCGCGGATCGCGTGCCAGCACCTCCGTGGTGACGAGGACGTTCGCGTACGGATTGCCGTCCGCCCGTTCCAGCGCCAGGGCGTCCCGGGCCGGCGCCAACCCCGCCTCCAGCGCGGAGTTGCCGTTGATCACCGCGAGCGCCACGTCGTCGAGGGAGCGCGGCACCTGCGCCGCGTCGATCTCGACGAAGCGGAACGCCTTCGGGTTCTCGGCGATGTCGTCGGTTGTCGCCAGGATCCCCTCCCCGCCCGGCCGCAGGCGGATCAGGCCGTTCTCCTGGAGCAGCTTCAGGCTCCGGCTCGCGTTCGACACGTTGTTCGGAAGGGCGATGACGCCTCCCTTGGGCAGGTCGGCCAGCGCCTTGGCGCGTCGACTATAGAGCCCGAGGGGCTCGACATGCACCGTGGCCACCACGGCGAAACGGATCCCCAGCGCGGCTTCCTCGGCCCGCAGGTAGGGCACGTGCTGGAAGAAGTTGGCGTCGGCATCGCCGTCGCGCAGCAGCGCGTTCGGCCGCAGGTCACCGCTGATCTCGATGATCGTCAGGGGAAAGCCGGGGGCAAGGGTCTCGCTCACGAAGCGCAGGATCTCCGCATGGGGCACCGAGGATGCCACGACGCGCAGGGGCGGCCCGGCCGCACGGGCCGCCCCCCCGACAACAAGGCTCAGGGTGCCTGCCAGGACGAGGCGGCGGGACGGGACACGCATGAGGCCGGCCAGATGGTTTGCGCGACAGCGGAGGAGGCCAAGTTTTATTCGATGTGAAGTCAAGATCAAGAAAATGAATGCGTCGATTTTTCCCCTGAACGCAGGCGTAAATCCTGCGGTCGAGCCGACGAGGGGTAGGTTTTTACGGGAGACCATCTTCGCTGAGTCGATCGTCCACTTTGCCCGGACGCTCCCTCGTCGGTGTCCCGTGGGCGTGTGGACGGTCCCGCCGGGTCGATGTCGGGACCCGGCGCCGACGATGCTACAGGAACCGCGGCCGCAGCCGGCCGAGGAGATCCCGGCCCGGGAAGCGGGCGGGCGGCATCCGCAACGCCGGCGCGGGCTCATCCCCCGGAATCGGTCCTTCGGCGAAGCGCGCCCCGGCGGACCAGAACGCGTCCCGGTTGGTGCCGATCATGCCAAGCCCGACGGGCTCGCGCGTTGCCTCGGGCCGCAGCCGCCCCGCGGCCCAGACGCGCTGCCAGCAGCCGCGCTGCGACAGGTCCGCATCCCGCCAGCCGAGCCGCGCGTAGCCGGCCGCCGCGAAGACCCGCGTCCCGGAAAAATCCTCCGGGATCCACACCCAGCTCGAGAACACGTGGACCGCCTCGCTTCGGAAGCCGGCCGGGTCGACCGCCCGGGTGTAGGCGCTCAGCGCTTCCTCCCGGTGGCGGCCGACATGGCGGCGCAGGCGGCCCGGCAGCGCCAGCGCCTGCGGGAAGGCTGTGGCGTCGAGGCGGCTCGGCGCCGCCCCGCGCACGAGCGCGTAGGCGCCGTCCACGAGGTGCATCCAGGGTTCGAGGTCGACCTCCCAGGCCTGCTCCACCGGCGCGAACCGGCGGACCCGTCCCGCGATCAGGCGGTCGGCGACGCGCCGGGCCGGCTCCGGACGCCAGTCCGGTCCGGCCTCGGTGACGCGCAGCAGCGTCGAGGGCCCGTGCGCCCAGACCGCCTCGGCCAAGCGGGCGAAGTCGGCCTCGGCCTCGTCGCGGCCGACCTTGCGCACCAGGATCTTCGAGCCGTCGGCGAGGTCGTCCAGCAGCTTGCCCTTGAGATGGGCCAGCCGGCCGTATTCCCGCTCCAGCAGCAGCTCCGGGGCGATCGAGCCGGCCGGGTGCCCGGTATTCGCCCAGATGTTGTAGGCGCAGCTGTGACAGTAATAGGTGCCGCCCGCGCTCACGGAGAGCCGCAGGTCGCCCGGCACGCCGAAATCCGAGAACCCGCAGCGCAGGCCGCGGATCAGGTCTTCCATCGGCGTGTAGGAGAAGCGCAGCAGGCCGGAGGGCTCGACGCCGCCGTAGCGCTGCACGAACCCGAACTCGCAATTGTCGCCCAGGCTCCGGAAGGCGTGGAGCCGCTCGGCGAGGATCGCCGCCGCATCCCTGATCCCGGTCACTGCATCCGCTCTGTCTCGCCCAGCCCGTCGCGCGCAGATCGCGACGGCGCGGGACATTTGTCCAGTCCCGGCCGCGGCGCGTGCCGCGCCGCGCAGGCGTTCATTGGGTCATCGGCACGTCCAGCCGGAAGCAGGCGCCCCGCCCGGGGGCGGGCGTCGTCAGGCTGCCGCCGAGCTGGCGCGTCAGGCTGCCGATCACCCGCATGCCGAGGCTCTTCGAGACGCGGCCGATCTCGAACCCCGCCGGCAGCCCGACCCCGTCGTCGGCCACCTCGACCACGAGGGTGTCGAGCTGGCGTTCGGCCCGGACCCGGATCTCGCCCCCCTCCGGGTGGGTCGCGGGCGGGTAGGCGTATTTCAGCGCATTGGTCACGAGTTCGTTGACGAGGAGGCCGATCGGGATCGCCCGGTCGGCCGAGATCCGCTGCGGGCAGGCCGTACAGGCGAGACGCAGGCCCGGCGCGCCGCTGTCGAGGTTGGCCACCAGCTTCTCCAGGAAGGGCGCGAGGTCGATTTCGCCCGGGACCCCCTCCCCGTCATCGGCCGTCCCGTCACCCTCCCGCCAGAGCTGGTCGTGGACGCCCGCGATCGCCTCGACCCGGCTGCGCGCGTCCGTCAGGGCCGCCTGCACGGCGGGCTCCTCGGCGGCGCGGGCCTGGAGGGCGAGCAGGCTCGCCACGATGGCGAGGCTGTTCTTGACCCGGTGGCTCATCTCCCGGGCGAGCAGGTCCTGGCGGGCCAGCGCCGCGCGCAGCAGGCTCTCGGTGCGCTGGCGCTCGATGGCGCCGCCGAGCAGGTTGGCGAAGCCCTGCATGAACGCGATGTCGGCCTCCGCGAACATGCCCTCGCGGGTGTCGTCCACCTCCAGCACCCCGAAGGCCCCGTCCCGGTTCTCGATCAGCACGTTGATCGCCCGGCGGATGCCGTGGTCGGCCATGAGCTGCGGCGTGCGGAACCGGGTCTCATCGGCGAGGTGGTTCGAGATCACCGGCCGGCCGGTCTTGAGGGCGAAGCCCGCCGGGGAGGCGAGGTCGGCCCCGACCCGGGCCTTCCCGATCACGTCCGGCCCCCAGCCGACGCCGGCCCGCACCAGCAGCGTGTCCGCACCGCGCCGGTATTCCAGGGCCTTGCAGAACTCGGCGCCCATGCCCTCGGCGCACAGCTCCGCCGCCCGCTGCAGCAGGTGGTCGACATCGGTGCCGCGGAGGGCCTCGACGCCGAACTCCGACAGGATCGCCTGCTGGCGCAGGCGATAGTCGAGGTCGTGGGGTTCCGGTCCACCGGCCATCTCGGGGCTGGGTTCCACTTCGGTCTGGTCGGTGTTCGGCATCATGCGGGCGGCAGAGTAGCAAAAAGGCGGGGCTCGGGCGACGCGCGGCCGCCGCGACGGTCGCACCCGTCGTCGCACCCCTGGCGGCCGCCGGAGCCGTCGCCCCCGCAGGGCGTTCGTCCGTCGAACCCGACCCGGGACCGGTGCGCGAGGACAACCATCATGGCCGACGACGTGAACGCACTCTCCGACAAGGCTCTCTCGATCCTCGCCTTCGCGGCCTATCACCGCCTCGTCAGCGGCGAGAAGGTCACCGCGGTGATCCGCCGGGACGGCGCGGGCCACGAGGCGGATTCGGAGGGCGTCCAGGAGCTGGAAGGGCGCGGCCTCGTGACCGCCGGCGCGACCCAGATCGACCTCGGCGAAACCGCGCAGGCGGCGGTCGAGACGATGGTCGCGGCCCTGCGGGGGGCGGTCGGCCGCTGAGGGCCTGGTCCTCAGCCGTCGACTGGGCGCCTGAAACGGTCAGGCGCGTCGCGACGGCTGCGAAGGCGCGCCGTCGCCGTCTGGCCTGCTGAAAGGCGACCGCGCGTCTCCGTGACAGGAGGCCGATAGCCAAGCGGTCTGGCCGCGTGCCTGCGGCATCCCGGCCGTGGACACCCGGGAACGCCCCTGCCCCGGCCCGCTTGTTCCCGCATCCACGAGGGAGACGCGCATGACCGCCAAGGCGAAGGTGAAGACCGGGGACGATGTCACCTACAAGTGGGGCAAGGGCAGCGTCTCGGGCGAGGTGACCAAGGTCCACACCCAGGACGTCGAGAAGACCATCAAGGGCAACACCGTGAAGCGCGCGGCCTCAAAGGCGGAGCCGGCCGTGGAGATCAAGACCACCAAGGGCAAGACGGTGCTGAAGTCGACTTCGGAAGTGACGGTCAAGTCAGCATAACCGCGCAACCGGCACGGACCGTGAGCTTGCGCACATCGCCTCCCGGTTGAGGCCTCGCCGAGGGCCGGGCGGCGGCTATCTGTAACGGTTCCAGCCTTCAAGCCGGGACCCCCGCATGACCATTCCCCTCAGGCTCACCCTGAACGGGCAGCCGCGCGAGATCGCCCTCGACGATCCACGCGTCACCCTCCTCGACCTCCTGCGCGAGCGCCTCGGCCTGACCGGTGCCAAGAAGGGCTGCGACCGCGGCCAGTGCGGCGCCTGCACGGTTCTGGTGGACGGGCGGCGCATCAACAGCTGCCTGACGCTGGCCGCGAGCCTCGACGGCGCCGAGATCCTGACCATCGAGGGGCTGGCCGAGGGCGACCGGCTCCATCCCGTCCAGGCGGCCTTCATCGCCCATGACGGCTTCCAGTGCGGCTTCTGCACCCCCGGCCAGATCATGAGCGCCGTGGGGCTGATCCGCGAGGGGCAGGCCGGCACCGATCCCGAACGCATCCGCGAGGGCATGAGCGGCAACCTCTGCCGCTGCGGCGCCTATGCGGGCATCTTGGACGCCGTGCAGGACGCGGCTGCCCGGACCTCGGAGCAGCGGGAGGACGCGGCGTGAGGACCTTCGACTACATCCGCCCCGCGAGCGTGCCGGAGGCCGTGGCGGCCGGGCGGCAGCCGGGCACGGCCTATCTCGCCGCCGGGACCAACCTGGTCGACCTGATGAAGGGCGGCGTCGCCACCCCGGAACGGGTCGTCGACATCACCCGCCTGCCCGGCCTCTCGGCTATCGAGCGGCTGCCGGACGGGGCCACACGGGTCGGCGCCCTGGTGCGCAACAGCGACCTCGCCCACGACCCCGCCTTCGCCAAGGCCTACCCGATGGTGGCCGAGGCCCTGCTGGCGGGCGCCTCGGCGCAGCTGCGCAACGCCGCCACGGTCGGCGGCAACCTGATGCAGCGCACCCGCTGCCCGTACTTCACCGACGCGGTCTCGCCCTGCAACAAGCGCGCGCCCGGCTCCGGCTGCGCGGCCCTGGGGCACGCCACCCGCATCCACGCGGTCCAGGGCTGGAGCGCGCACTGCATCGCAACCCACCCGTCCGATTTCTGCGTGCCGCTCGCCGCCCTCGACGCGGTGGTGGAGATCGCCGGGCCGGACGGTGACCGAACGGTGCCGCTCACGGCCTTCCACCACCTGCCCGGCGACCATCCGGAGCGGGAGACCGACCTGCGGCCCGGCGAGTTGATCACCGCCCTGCGGCTGCCCCCGGAGGGCGCCGACTTCCGAGCCCATGCCCGCTACCTCAAGGTCCGCGACCGCACCTCCTACGCCTTCGCGGTGGTGTCGGCGGCCGCCGCCCTGACCCTCGAGGGAGGCCGGATCGGCCGGGCGCGGCTCGCCTTCGGCGGGCTGGCGCTCAAGCCCTGGCGGGTGGCGGAGGCCGAGGCGGCGCTCGCCGGACAGGCGCCCGCCCCCGAGGCCTACGCGAAGGCCGCCGACGCCGCGCTCGCCGGCGCCAAGCCCACCGGCGAAGTCAACGCCTTCAAGATCGAGCTCGCCCGGCGGGTGGCGGTCCGTGCGCTGACCCTGGCCGCCGCCGGGACGCCCGCCCGGATCCCGGCGCTCCCCGCCTCCCCGTTCGGCATCGTCTGACCCTGCCCCCGGTCGGCAGCTCCGGCGCCGTCTTTGCGAGCGGAGCGAAGCAACCCAGGCGGCGCTACGATGCCCGATGTCGCGCTGCCCTGGGTCACTTCGCTCCGCTCGTGATGACGGAGCGGGTCACCGCAACCGAAGGCTTCAACCGGAACCCTCTGAGGAGACCCGCATGACCGCGACCTCCACGCCATCGAACACGCCCGCCTCGAACCTCCCCGCCGGCGCGGTCCGGCACGGCTCCAGCATGGGCCAGCCCCTGACCCGGCGCGACGGTCCCCTCAAGGTGACCGGTCAGGCCCGCTTCTCCGCCGACAACCTGCCCCCCGGGACTCTCCACGCGGCGCTCTGCGTCGCCCGGATCGCGAAGGGCCGCGTCACCGGCCTCGACGTGGCCGCTGCCGAGGCCCATCCGGGTGTCGTCGCGGTGATGCGGCCGGGCCATGCCCCGGCGCTCGCCAAGGACCCGGACGCCAAGGACGGGCCGTTCACGTTCCGCCTCGACCTCCTGCAGAACGACCGGGTCCGCTACGCCAACCAGCCCATCGCGGTGGTGATCGCCGAGACCCTGGAGGCGGCGACCGAAGGCGCCCGGCTGCTCGCCCCGACCTACGCGGCCGAGACGCCGCGGATCGGCCTCGATTCCGGTGAGGCCTTCACGCCGGATTCGGTCGGCGTCGGCGCGCCACCGGTGGAGACCGAGGGCGACGTCGAGGCCGGGCTCGCGGCCGCATCCAGGACGATCGCTGCCACCTACGAGACGCCGGCCCAGTACCACAACGCGATGGAGCCGCACGCGGCGGTGGCCAGCTGGGACGGGGACCGGCTGACGCTGCTCATGCCGACCCAGGCGCTCGCCATGTCGCAGGGGCGGCTCGCCGGCCTGTTCGGCATCCGCCCCGACGACATCCACATCGACAGCCCCTATCTCGGCGGCGGCTTCGGCTCGAAGGGCGTGCCGGCCGGGCCCCAGGTGCTCGCCTGCATGGCGGCCAAGCTCGTCGGCCGACCGGTGAAGCTGGTTCCGACCCGCACCCAGATGTACGGCCCGATGGGCCATCGCGGGCCGACCCGGCAGACGATCCGGCTCGGCGCCGACGCGTCCGGCAAGCTGACCGCCCTCGACCACCACATCCGCACCGCCTCGTCGAGCTTCGACGACTTCTTCGAGCCGGCGGGCCGGGCGACCAGCACCCTCTACGCGAGCCCGGCCATCGCCATCCGGCATGAGGCGGTGCGCCTCGACACCGGCACGCCGCTGTTCATGCGGGCGCCCGGCGAGGCCACCGGCAGCGTCGCCCTGGAGAGCGCGCTGGACGAGATGGCCCACGAACTCGGCATGGACCCGCTGGACTTCCGGCTCGCCAACTACGCCGAGGTCGAGCCGATCACCGGAAAGCCCTTCTCCTCCAAGGCCCTGCGGGAATGCTACCGGCGCGGCGCGGAGGCCTTCGGCTGGGCCGGGCGCCCGCTGCAGCCCCGCCAGACGCGGGACAGGGATGGGTTCCTGGTCGGCACCGGCATGGGGACCGCGACCTTCCCGGCGCTGATCTTCGAGGGGCTGGCCCGGGCCGAGATCCGCGCCGACGGCACCGGCACGGTGGAACTCGGGGCGATCGACATGGGCCAGGGTGCCTGGACGGCGCTGGCCCAGATCGCCGCCGACGGGCTGGGGATCGGGATGGACGCCCTCACCTTCCGGATGGGGTCCTCCGACCTGCCGAATGCCGGCATCGCGGGCGGCTCGGGCCACACCGCCACGGCGGGCGGCGCGGTCCACGCGGCGGCCGGCGACGTGATCCGGCAACTCGCGGAGCTCGCCACCAACGACCCCGCCTCGCCGCTCTACGGGGCGGGCAATGCCGGCGTGACCGCCGCGGGCGGTCACCTGACCCGGCGCGACGATTCGGGCCGGAGCGAGTCGTTCACCGACATCCTCCGGCGGGCCGGCCGGTCCAGCATCGAGGGCCAGGGCAAGGCTGGCGCCGACCCGGCCGCGCAGGCCTCCTACGCCATGCACGCCCACGGCGCGGTCTTCGCCGAGGTGAAGGTCGATCCCGATCTCGGCCAGATCCGGGTGAGCCGCCTCACCGGCGCCTTCGCGGCCGGCCGGGTGATCAACCCGCGCCTCGTCCAGAGCCAGTATTACGGCGGGATGATCTGGGGCCTGTCCTTCGCCCTCCACGAGCGGGCCGAGATGGATCCGCGCACCGGCCGCTTCCTCAACGACAACCTCGCCGAGTATCACGTGCCGGTGAACGCCGACATTCCGGCCCTGGAGGCGATCCTGGTCCACGAGGACGACGCGGTGGTGAACAATCTCGGCGTGAAGGGGGTCGGCGAGATCGGCATCACCGGCACGGTGGGCGCCATCGCCAACGCGGTCTGGCACGCCACCGGCGTGCGGGTCCGCGCGATGCCGATCACCCTCGACAAGCTGCTGGGCTGAGCCAACGGGTCGCTCGCACGCGCCGAACGCGGTCCGATCCCGTCCCGGGCGCGTCGCGTCGCCCGGGATTTTTTAGTATGGGGCATGCCACCTGGCGGCCGGCGGCCGCCGCAGCAGCGCGGAGACCGGCATGCCCCTCACCAGCGACATCGGCGGCGTCGTCCCGATCGCGCCGACGCCGTTCCATCCGGACGGCCGGATCGACGAGGATTCCCTGGACCGGATGACCGATTTCTTCGGGTCGGCCGGCGTCGACGGCCTGACAATCCTCGGTCAGCTCGGCGAGGCCGGCAAGCTCGACCACGCGGAGGGAATCGCGGTGGCCAAGCGCGTCCTCGGGCGCACCCGGCTGCCGGTGATCGTCGGCGTCACGGCGCCGGGCTTCGCGGCCATGCGGTCGCTCGCCCGGGAGGTGATGGAACTGGGTGCGGCCGGCGTGATGATCGCGCCGCCCAACACGCTGCGCACCGACGACCAGGTGGTCGGCTACTACCGCAACGCCGTGGAGGCGATCGGGACGGACGTGCCCTTCGTGCTTCAGGATTATCCCCTCACCTTCTCGGTCCAGATGACCACCGGGGTGATCCGCCGGATCGTGTCCGAGAACCCTTCCTGCGTGATGCTTAAGCACGAGGACTGGCCGGGACTCGAGAAGATCTCGACGCTGCGCGGCTTCGAGCGCGACGGCTCCATGCGCCACATCAGCATCCTCGTGGGCAATGGCGGCCTGTTCCTCGATTTCGAGACCGAGCGCGGCGCCGACGGGGCCAATACCGGCTACGCCTTCCCGGAGATGCTGGTCGACGTGGTCCGCCTCGGCCGGGCCGGCGAGCGCGAGGCCGCCCACGACCTGTTCGACGCCCACCTCCCCTATCTCCGCTACGAGCAGCAGCAGGGGCCGCTGGGCCTCGCGGTGCGCAAGTACGTGTTCATGCGCCGGGGGATCTTTTCATCCGACGCGCAACGCAAGCCGTCCCAGGCGCTGACCCCGCAGGCGAAGGCCGAGGTCGAATACCTGCTGGGCCGCCTCGCCCGCATCGACGCGCGGGCGCGGCTGGCGGGCTGAACGGCGCGCCGCCTCGGAAGGCCGGGGGGGCGCCCGCCGGCCCTGCAGGCCGGTCCCGGCGTCGCGACGGGCGCGCCGGCTTACTCGAGCCGGAAGGCGATGACCGAATCGCCCGGCGTGGTCCCGAGCGAGCCGTGCCCGCCCGCCGCGATCACGACGTATTGCCGGCCATCCTTGCCGCGATAGGTCATCGGGGTGGCCTGACCGCCGGCCGGCAGCGGCCTGGACCACAGGACCGCCCCGGTCTGCATGTCGTAGCCGCGGATGCGGTCGTCGAGGGTGGCGGCCGTGAACGCGACGCCGCCGGCCGTGGCCAGGGTGCCGCCATGGGCCAGCATGCCCATCTCGAACGGGATTGGGACCGCGAGACCGCCGATCCTCTGCCCCGCGACGGTGCCGTTGCGGTGCTTCCAGGCGGTGGTGCCGTCCGCGAGGTTCACGCCGACCCGCACGCCCCAGGGCGGCGCGTTGCACGGGACGCCGAGGGCGGAACGCATATGCGCGATGGACACCGCGTAGGGGCCGCCGAGATTCTCGTTGCCCGGGGTGGAATCCGGATCGACGCTGACGAGGCGCCGCTCGGGCTCGCTCGCCGGTCGGGGGAGCAGGCGGTAGATGTAGGGCAGGTATTGCGGCGTCGCGATCATCCAGTGATGGACCGGATCGACGGCCACCGAGCCCCAGTTGAACACACCGATGTTGCCCGGCCAGATGATCGCGCCTTCCGACGCCTGGGGCGGCGTGAACGGGTTGCCGTCGTAGCGGTTCGACCGGAAGGCGAGGCGGCACTGGATCTGGTCGAAGGGCGTGACGCCCCACATGTCGGCCTCCGTCAGCGGCGCCGGCGTGAAGCGGAGGGACGCCATCGGCTGGACTGGGGACGGTGTCTCCCCCGGGATGTCGGTCCGGGTGGAGACCGCCACCTGAGAGATCGGCCGGATCGGGTCGCCGGTGCGGCGATCGAGAATCCAGACGTTGCCGACCTTGGTGGGGATCAGGATCGCCGGCACCGGACCGTCGCCCCGGTCGCCCCGCGGTAGGGTCAGGAGCACCGGCTGGGACGGATTATCGCGGTCCCACAGGTCGTGATGGGTGGTCCGGAACGCCCAGGCCAGCTTGCCGGTCTGCAGGTCCAAAGCCGCCAGGGCGTCGACCAGGGCCTCGTCCGCCTGAGACCGGGACACGCCGACCTGATCGGGCGCCCGGTTGCCGAACGGCACGTAGACCAGCCCCAGGGCCTCGTCGGCCGAGAACTGCGTCCAGGCCACCGCCGAGTTGGGCTCGTAGAGCGCCCCCGGCTGTAGCGGCGCGGTCTCGTCGGGCTTGCCGGCGTCGAACTTCCAGACGATCGCGCCGGTGCGCACGTCGAAGGCGCGGATCACGCCCGACGGATTCTCCGCGTAGTAATTGTCGGCGATCGCGCTGCCGAGGACGATGAGGTTCCGTGTCACCAGCGGCGCCGAGGTCTGCTGATAGGCCGCGCGCCGGAGGTTCGGCATCTGTGCCGTGAGGTCGACGAACCCGTCCGGCCCGAAGGTCCTGCACAGGGCGCCGGTCTCGGCGTTCAACGCGTAGAGCCGTGCGTCGACCGAGGACGCGATGATCCGGCGCGGGCATTCGGCGATCGCCGTCGCGACGGCGGCGGCCGTGGCGGGATCGGTCCCCGGCGGCGACGCGTAAGCGGCCGAGTCGTTGTAGGACACGCCCCGGCAGGTCTGGTGCTGGTACTGGCCGTCCCGCGCCATCTTCGGATCGAAGGACCAGACCAGCCGGCCGGTCTCGGGCTCCAGGGCCTGGACGATGTTGTGCGGGGTGCAGAAATAGAGCAGCCCGTTCACCTTGATCGGCGTGGCCTCAAAGGTGAACTCCTTCGAATCCGTCCGTCCGTCGCTGCGCAGGTCGCCCGTGTGATGCTCCCAGGCCACCGCGAGGCCCCGGACAGTGCCGGTGGTGATGTCCGTGAGCGCCGAGTAGCGCTGGCCGAGATTGGTGCCGCCATAGGCGACCCAGTCGTCGGCCGGATAGGCAACGCCGCTCGGATCCACGGCGGCGGATCCCGCCTCCGCGGTCTTCGGCAGGCTGCCGCGGATCTCGACCGGATCGACGAACCAGGCCGCGGCACTCGCGGCCGCGATGAGCAGGACGATGGCCCGAAGGAGGAGCGGGCCGTTTCCGGGGCTCGGTACCCAGGGCCGCCCGGGCGCGTCGCGCAGGCGCCGCACGACGAAGGGCAGGCAGAGAACCGCGCCGACGAGCAGGATCAGGGCGCCGCGCGGGATCCATTGCCACTTGTCGAACCCGACCTCGCCGATCGTCCAGGCGAAGGCGGCCGCCAGGACCAGGGCGTAGATCCACAATCCGCTCCGGCGGCGCCGGGCCAGCTGAACGCCGGAGGCGAACACGCCCGCGCCCAGGGCGACGTAGAACCAGGACCCGCCTGCAAGGGTCAGCTTCAGCCCGAAGAGCGCGAGGGCGAGGCCGAGCAGCGCGATCGACAGCGCTATCGTTCCGAGTGCCACGGCGGTCGTATCCGCTTCCTGAGCCAGCCTGTCGCGGCGGACGCCGCGGGTCCTGCGGCTTATCGCCGACGGAGCTGTGCCAGGGCTGGACACGGGCCGCATGGGTGGGGCGGCCGCACGGGTCTGCCCCGCACCGGACGGCTGGCGCCGCGTCCCGCGGCGGCGCTCACGCCCCTGCCCTGTCCTCCGGAGGCAGGGTGACCCTGTCGCCGTCGCGCAGGGAGGCCGGAGGACCCACGACGACGCGCTCGCCGCCGTTCAGGCCGGTGCGCAGCTCCAGCAGCGTCCGGGTCTGCCGGAAGATGGTGACCGGGCGCATCCGCACCACCCCGCTCCCGTCCCCGGCCGGTTCGACCGCCGCCACGCGGGTCCCGTTCTGGTCGAAGATCAGGGCGTCGTTCGGCACCGTCACGGCGGGCGCGACCCGCGGAATCTCCAGCGTCAGGGTGATGTAGAGCCCCGCCCGCAGGGCGCCGTCCGGGTTGGGGATGTCGACCTGCGTGACCAGGGTCCGGGCGGCGGAGAGCAGCGTCGTCGAGGAGCGCGAGACCGTCCCGGGGAAGACCTTTCCGGGGATCTGCGCGACCTCGACCTTGGCGTCGAGCCCGTCGCGGACGCCGTCGGCGGCGTAGAGCGGCACGTTCACCGCCATGCGCAGGACGTCGTCCCGCGCCAGGGTGAGGAGCGGCGCGCCGGTGTTCGTGTCCGCCGTGACCGCGTCGCCGACATCGTTGTTGCGGGTGGTCACGACCCCGTCGAAGGGCGCGCGGATCTCCTCGAAGCCGGTCAGCACCTTCAGGCGCGCGACCTGCGCCTCCTGGGCGGCGATGTTGGCCTCGGCCACCTTCACGGCGGCCCTGGCGGCGTCGACATTGGCGGTCTGGGCCAGCACCCCGGCCTGGGACGTGTCGGCGTTCTGCCGGGTCTCGACACCGGTGCCGGCAAGCGTCGAGGTCCGTCGGTTGGTCACGTCGGCGAGGTGCCGGTTGGCCTCGGCCTGGTCGACCATCGCGCGCGCCTGGATCAGCGCCGCCTGGAGCTGCAGGACCTGCGACTGCGCCTGGACGAGCTGCTGGTCGAGGTCGGGGGCGCTGATCCGGAACAGCAGGTCGCCCGTCTTCACGTGCGAGCCGATATCGACCTTGCGCTCCACGATGTAGCCGGTCGCCCGCGGGTAGAGGCTCGCCGCGTCGAAGGCCTGGGTGGTGCCGGTCTGGGTGAGGCTCAGGGGGCCTGTGGCCCGCTCGGCCTTGGCGACGCGCACGGAGGGCGGCTTGGCCGGGGCGGAGCGCGGTGGGCTCGCCGCCCGGGACTGCTCCGGCCAGTGGCGGTAGCCGAGGAAGCCCACGCCCGCCAGGGCCAGCAGGGCGATCCACAGGCGCCCGTGGGACGCGGCGCTGCCGGCTCTTCCTGCGGCTGAACTGTGCCGGTTCGCCATCCTCGCCCTCGGGTCGCGCATCATGCGCCGCAATGGCGCCCGCCGCCCGGTCGGGACGCGTCAGGTCGTGCATTCAATATATAGGCCGAAAGCCGGTTCCGGGCGAGATGCCGCACTGCACGATGCGCCCCGATCGCGGATCCACCCGTCCGCCGTCCGGTTACCCTGCGACACAGCAGGGACCGAGACCCGATGACCGAGATCTCCAGGCGCGCCCTCATCGCCGCCGGCGGCGCGATGGTGGCGTCCCCGGCCGCGGCGCAATCCGCCGGACCGGCCCCGCCCCTCCCCGAGCGCGGCAACAAGGGCGCCGACATCAAGGGAGCCGACATCCTGGGGCCGCAGAACCGTCCCCGGGCCGCCGAGGAGCCCTTCACCCTGGCGCCGCCCGCCACCGACCATGGCACGATGCCGAACCTAAAATGGTCCTTCGCCGACAGCCACATGCGTCTGGAGACGGGTGGCTGGGCACGCCAGACGACGATCCGCGAGCTGCCGGTCTCGAAGGCCATGGCCGGGGTCAACATGCGGCTCAAGGCCGGCGCGGTCCGCGAGATGCACTGGCACAAGGAGGCCGAGTGGGCCTACATGATCGCGGGCCGCGCCCGGATCACCGCCATCGACCAGGATGGCCGCACCTTCGCGGACGATGTCGGGCCGGGTTGACGCGGCCCGGAACCCGGACCGATCCTGGCGCGTCGAGTCGGAAGGTTCCTCGAACACCGCACGGAGAGACCCATGCGCGCCGCGTCCCGCGCGCTCCTCGCCCTGGCGCTCGCCCTCCCGGCGGGCGCCGCCTCGGCGCAGGTGCAGCAGAACGACCCGAACGCCGCCAACGCCTCGTTCGCCCTGCAGGGTCAGCTTCGGACCTTCAACCAGCAGCGGGTCACCGACTTCAATACCCTGAATCAGACGATCCAGCGCAACGTCCAGTACCAGGACCTCGGACCCTCCCTGCCCTACCGGGGGGGCCGTGGGGGGCGCCATATCGGCCGTCACGGGGTCGTGCGGCGCGGCGGCGGCGTCAGCACGGGCGTCTGCATCGGCTGCTGAACGGGCGGGATATCCGCGCAGAGCGGGGAAAGCCCGAAAAAAACCTTTTCCCGCCGGCACGCTTACCCCAGAAGCTGGGCTCATGGTGGCGTGCACATGAACATCCTGCTGATCGGCTCCGGCGGCCGCGAGCACGCCCTGGCCTGGCGACTGGCCCAGAGCCCCCTCTGCACCCGCCTGTTCACGGCGCCGGGCAATCCCGGCACCGCCCGCCACGGGACGAACCGTCCGGACCTCTCCGTCACGGACCACGCGGCCGTGGCCGCCTTCTGCGCCGCGGAGTCGATCGGCCTCGTGGTGGTCGGGCCCGAGGCGCCCCTGGTCGCCGGGCTCGTGGACGACCTGAAGGCCGCCGGGATCCGCGCCTTCGGGCCGACCCGCGACGCCGCCCGGCTCGAGGGCTCCAAGGGCTTCACCAAGGATCTCTGCGCCGCCTGCGGCATCCCCACCGCAGCCTTCGCGCGCTTCACGGCCCTCGACCCGGCGCTGGCCTATGTCCGCCGGCAGGGCGCCCCGATCGTCGTGAAGGCCGACGGGCTCGCGGCCGGCAAGGGCGTCACGGTGGCCGAGACCGTCGACCAGGCCGAGGACGCGCTGACCGCCCTGTTCGCCGAGCCCGGCGCCGAGGTCGTGGTCGAGGAATGCCTGTTCGGCGAGGAAGCGAGCTTCTTCGCGCTGTGCGACGGCACGCGGGCCATCCCGCTCGGCACTGCGCAGGACCACAAGCGCGTGTTCGACGGCGACCGCGGCCCCAACACCGGCGGCATGGGCGCCTATTCCCCGGCCCGGGTGGTCACCCCGGAGATCGAGGCCCGGGTCATGGCCGAGATCATCGCGCCGACGCTGGCCGGCATGCGGGCGCGGGGCTGCCCGTTCACCGGCATCCTGTATGCCGGCCTGATGCTCACCGCCGACGGGCCGAAGCTCATCGAGTACAACACCCGGTTCGGCGACCCCGAGGCGCAGGTGCTGATGCCGCGCCTTGCCTCCGACCTCGTGCCGGCCCTGCTATCGGCCACCGAGGGGGATCTCTCCGGGGTGACCCTGGAATTCGACGCCCACCGGGCCGCCCTTACCGTGGTGATGGCGGCGGCGGGCTATCCGGGGGCCGTGGTCCGGGGCTCGGTGATCCGGGGCGTCGATGGGGCCGAGGGCGACGGCGTCCACGTGTTCCAGGCCGGCACCCGCGCCGAGGGCGGTCAGCTCCTCGCCGATGGCGGCCGGGTCCTCGCGGTCACGGCGCTCGGCGACAGCGTCACCGACGCCCAGGCCCGCGCCTACGCGGCGGTGGCCCGGATCGACTGGCCGGAGGGTTTTTGCCGCCGCGACATCGGGTTCCGGGCGGTGGCCCGGGAGGCCTGAGAGGGCTGAGCGTCCAGCGTGTCATGCCGGGCGCCGCCTCGCGGGTCCGGCGTGACGAGTTTGTTCCGATGGGACCGGCCGCGCCCTAGTCCCCCACGGCCGCGCCCGCCGGCCGCCGGTTGTCGTTGGCACCGTAGAGCAGCCCCGGGCGCATCCGCCCGGTGCGCGAGGCGTCGTTGCCCGAGGAGGCCGTCTCCGGCCCGGCCGGGGCGGCGGCGCGCACCGCGATGAGTTCCTGCGCGCCCCAGGGTTTCTGCTCCACGATCGTGTGGCCCATGGCGCGCAGGATCGCCTGCGTGTCGGCCGAGAGCGCGAAGGGCTCGGCATAGACCGTGTCGGGCAGCCACTGGTGGTGGATGCGCGGGGCGTCCACCGCCTCCTGCGGCTCCATGCCGAAATCCAGCATGTTGATCAGCGTCTGCGCGGTGATCGTGATGATCCGCGACCCCCCCGGCGAGCCCGCCACCAGCGCCACCTTGCCGTCGCGCAGGACGATGGTGGGGGCCATCGACGAGAGCGGGCGCTTGCCGGGCGCGATCGCGTTCTTCGTCCCCTGCACGAGGCCGAACAGGTTCGGCACCCCGGTCTTGACCGTGAAGTCGTCCATCTCGTCGTTCAGGAAGAACCCCGTGTCGCCGGCGATCACCCCGGCGCCGAAATAGCCGTTGATCGTGTAGGTCAGCGAGGCCGCGTTGCCGGCCTTGTCCATCACCGAGATATGGGTGGTCTCGGGCCGCTCCCCCGTCGCCTGGCCGGGATCCGGACGGATCTCCGCCGACGGGGTCGCCCGGTCCGGACGGATCGAGGCCCGGAGCGTCTCCGCGTAGGCCGGCGACAGGAGCCGCTCGACCGGGTTTTCCACGAAGGCCGGGTCGCCGAGCAGCAGGTTGCGGTCCGCGTAGGCGCGCCGCATCGCCTCGACCATCAGGTGCACGGTCCGGGCCGCGTTGAACCCGGCGGCCCGCAGGTCGTAGCCGTCCAGGATGTTGAGGATCTCGCAGAGCGTGGTGCCGCCGGACGAGGGCGGGGGCGCCGACAGGATGGTGGCGCCCCGGTAGCGGCAGGTGAGCGGCTCGGATTGCGTCACCGTGTAGGCGGCGAAGTCGGCCGCCGTCAGCAGGCCGCCGCCCGCGCGCGAGGCCGCCTCCACGGCGTCCGGGATCGCGCCCCTGTAGAACGCATCCGCGCCGCGGTCGGCGATGGCCTGGAGGGTGCGGGCGAGGTCGGCCTGGACCAGCCGGTCCCCGGGCCGCCAGGGGCTGCCGTCCGGGCGCAGGAAGATCCGGGCGACGTTTGCCTGGGCGGCGAACAGCTTGGTGCCGGATGCGAGGATGTCGGTGTCGCCCCGGGTCAGCACGAACCCGTCGCGGGCGAGCGCGATCGCCGGCGCCATCACCTGCGCCAGCGGCAGGGTCCCGTATTCGGCGAGCGTGGTGTTGAGGCCGAGCACGGTTCCGGGCACGCCGGCCGCCTTCCAGCCGCGCAGGCTAGCGCCCTTCACGACGGTGCCGGCGGCGTCGAGATACATGTCCCGGGTGGCGGCCGCCGGGGCAATCTCGCGGAAATTGACGAAGCGGCTGCGCCCGTCGGCGTTGTGGAGCACCAGGAAGCCGCCGCCGCCGAGATTGCCGCAGCACGGGTTCACCACCGCCTCGGCGTAGGCCACCGCCACCGCGGCGTCGACGGCGTTGCCGCCGGCCCTCAGGATGTCGGCGCCCACCTGCGAGGCGAGGCGCTGGGACGAGACCACCATCCCGTTCTCGGCCTCCACGGCCGGCCCCGAGGCGGCCCAGGCGGCCGGGCCTCCGAGGGCGAGCAGGGTGGCCAGGAGCAGCGCGCGTGCCGGTGCGATCATCCCTGCTCTCTATGGTGCGTGTCCCGCGCGGCCATATAGGGGACCGCGCGCCGGAGTCGCTGGCCCCGTCCGATCGCCGCATCCTGAGATGCCCGCGCCAGCGGGCCTCGGAGGAGCTCCAGGGATCGCGAGACTTCCGGAGCCCCCTTCGAGGCTGCTGCACGGCACATCAGGATGAGATGGCCGAAGGCAGGTGAGGGATCTGGCCGCTCCGCCTCACACAGCTTCGCTCGAACGCTTCGGTCGAGGTGCCCCACTCCGTCATCACGAGCGCAGCGAAGTGACCCAGGCTCACGCCACGTCGGGAAGCGTGGCGCCGTCTGGATTGCTTCGCTCCGCTCGCAAGGACGGCAGTGCCGAAGGCATCGACCGGTAACGGTATCAGCCGTTGCGGAACGTGTAGCTGTAGCCGTTCAGCGCCGGCGCGCCGCCGAGATGGGCGTAGAGCACCTTCGAGCCCTTCGGGAAGAAGCCCTTCTTCACGAGGTCGATCATGCCCTGCATCGACTTCCCCTCGTAGACCGGGTCGGTGATCATCCCCTCGAGCCGGGCCGAGAGCCGGATCGCTTCCACGGTCTCCTTGGAGGGCACGCCGTAGACCGGGTAGGCGTAATCCTCGTTGAGCACCACGTCGTCGGCCACGATGTCGCCCGCGCCGACCAGGGCGGCGGTGTTCTGGGCGATGTCGAGGACCTGGGCCTTGGTCTGGGCCGGGGTGCAGGAGGCGTCGATGCCGATGACGTTGCGGGCGCGCCCGTCGGCGGAGAAGCCCACCAGCATGCCGGCATGGGTCGAGCCCGTGACCGTGCAGACCACCACGTAGTCGAAGCGCAGGCCCATCTCGGCCTCCTGCCTGCGCACCTCCTCGGCGAAGCCGACATAGCCGAGCCCGCCGTACTTGTGCACCGAGGCGCCGGCCGGGATCGCGTAGGGCTTGCCGCCCTCGGCCTCGACCTCGGCGAGCGCCCGCTTCCACGAATCGCGGATGCCGATGTCGAACCCGTCATCCACGAGCTGCGTCTGCGCGCCCATGATCCGCGACAGGAGGATGTTGCCGACCCGGTCGTAGACGGCGTCCTCGTGGGGCACCCATGCCTCTTGGATCAGCCGGCACTTCATCCCGATCTTGGCGGCGACCGCCGCGACCATGCGGGTGTGGTTCGACTGCACGCCGCCGATCGACACCAGCGTGTCGGCCCCGCTCTTGATCGCGTCCGGCACGATGTACTCGAGCTTGCGCAGCTTGTTGCCGCCGTAGGCGAGGCCGGAATTGCAATCCTCGCGCTTGGCGTAGAGCTCGACCTCCCCGCCGAGATGCGCGGTCAGGCGCTTGAGCGGCTCGATCGGCGTCGGGCCGAAGGTCAGGGGATAGCGCTCGAACTTGTCCAGCATCGGGTCTCTCCGGGTCTCGGGGCGCGGCCCGGGCAGGAGCGGTCTCCCTCCGGCCCGGACGCGTTGAAGCGAGGCCTCGGGGACGGTCCGGCGCGGGGCTCGGATCCGTCTTCGAGGCGCAGGGAAAACTACCCGATCCGGCATGAAAGGTGCTCTCGATCTTTCAGATCGGAGGTGCGTAGCCTTGCGCTGTCGAGCACGTTCACCACAGAGAATTCCGGATTGCGTGTCTCTCCTGAAAGAATCCACCATGTCCGAAGGGCTCGACCGGATCGACCAGAAGATCCTCCGGCTCCTCCAGGCTGACGGGCGCATGGCCAATGCCGAGATCGCCGAGCGGGTCGGCACCAGCGCGGCCACCTGCCATCGCCGGATCCAGCGCCTGTTCGCCGACGGGTTCGTGCGGGCGGTCCGGGCGTTGATCGACCCGATGCGGGTCGGGCGCGGCACCCTGGTCTTCGTCGGCGTGGTGCTCGACCGCTCCACCCCCGAGAGCTTCTCCGCGTTCGAGGCCGCCGTGCGGGCGATCCCCGTGCTCCTCGACTGCCACCTCGTGGCCGGCGACTTCGACTACATGCTGAAGATCCGGGTCTCCGACATGGCCGACTTCAACCGCCTCCACAGCGCCACGCTGATCGGCCTGCCGGGGGTGCGCCAGACCCGGACCTTCTTCGTGATGAAGGAGGTGATCGACAACGCGCCCCTCGATCTTTGATACGGCTTCGGTTGATGCAGCCCACGCCGTCATCACGAGCGCAGCGAAGTGACCCAGGGCAGCGCGACGTCAGGAATCGTGGGGCTGCTGGATTGCTTCGCTCCGCTCGCAATGACGGCGCCGGAGCCGTCAGCCAGAAGCGGGATAAGCCCCCTACCCCGCCCCGCGCCGCGCCTTCCGCAGCGCCTCCCACCGGTCGAGGCGCTCGGCGAGCCGGGTCTCGTAGCCGCGCTCGGTGGGCCGGTAGAGGTGCTGGCGTCCCAGGGCGTCGGGCCAGTAATCCTGCCCCGAGAAGGCGTCGGGCTCGTCGTGGTCGTAGCGGTAGCCCTCGCCGTAGCCGATCCGCTTCATCAGCTTGGTCGGCGCGTTCAGGATGGTGCGGGGCGGTGCCAGGGAGCCCGCCTCCTTGGCGAGGCGGGTCGCGGCCTTGTAGGCCTCGTAGACCGCGTTCGATTTCGGCGCGCAGGCGAGGTAGATCGCCGCCTGGGCCAGCGCCAGCTCGCCCTCGGGGCTGCCGAGGAAGTCGAAGGCGTCCTTGGCGGCGTTGGCGACCACCAGCGCTTGCGGGTCGGCGAGCCCGATATCCTCCACCGCCATGCGCACCAGCCGGCGGGCGATGAACAGCCGGTCCTCGCCGGCATCGAGCATTCGGCAGAGATAGTAGAGCGCCGCGTCCGGGTCCGAGCCGCGCACGGTCTTGTGCAGGGCCGAGATCAGGTTGTAGTGGCCCTCCTGCGCCTTGTCGTAGATCGGCGCCCGGCGCTGCACGATTTTTTGCAGTTCTTCCGCGTCGAGGGTCTCACCGGGGCCAGCCGAGCGCCAGACCTCCTCGGCCAGGGTCAGCGCCGCGCGCCCGTCCCCGTCGGCCATCCGCACCAGCACGCCGCGCGCCTCCTCGGTGAGCGGCAGGGCCTGCCCGGTCAGCGCCTCGGCCCGCACCAGGAGCCGCGCGATGGCGCCCGGATCGAGCGCCCGGAACAGCAGCACCCGGGCGCGGGACAGGAGCGCGGCGTTCAGCTCGAACGAGGGGTTCTCGGTGGTCGCGCCCACCAGCGTGACGGTGCCGTCCTCCATCACCGGCAGGAAGGCGTCGAGCTGCGCCCGGTTGAAACGGTGGATCTCGTCGACGAACAGCAGGGTCGCCTGCCCGCTCGCCCGGCGCCTGCGGGCGGCCTCGAACACCTTGCGCAGGTCGGGCACGCCGGAAAAGATCGCCGAGATCTGCTCGAAATGCAGGTCGGTGCCCTGGGCGAGCAGCCGCGCCACCGTGGTCTTGCCGGTGCCCGGCGGTCCCCAGAAGATCAGCGAGCCGAGGCTCCGTCCGCGCAGCAGCCGCGTGAGTGCCCCGCCCTCCCCGGTCAGGTGCTCCTGGCCGACGACCTCCGCGAGGCTCTGCGGGCGCAGCCGGTCCGCCAAGGGCCGGTCCGCGAGGGGCCGGGCGGTCTCGGGGCCGGGGGCTAGATCCGGCGCGGAGGGCGGCTCCGCGGAGGCGAACAGGTCGGACATCCGCGCATCAACACCGGGCGCGGGCGGCGGCGCAAGCCGGGAGCCGGCGCTTGCCCACGGTTACGGAGCCGTCCGCCCGGGCGGGATCAGCCGCCGAACACCGAGGTCAGGATCTCGCCGTTGCGGTTGATCGCCACCTCCCAGGAATTGAGGCTGTTGCGGGTGACCCGGTCGAGATCCTTGGTGGTCGGCACCGGGACGCCGTTGACCGAGAGGATCACGTCGCCCTTCTGCAGACCGACCCGGGCCGCGATGGAGGTCTCGTCGACCGCCTGCACGGCCACGCCGTCCGTCTGGAAATCGACCTGCATCTCCTCGGCCACCGCCGGCGAGGTGTTGACGAGCGTCGCGCCCAGGAACGGCGAGCGATTCTTCACCTTGAGCACGTCGCGCGGGCGCGTCTCCGGCGCCGGTGCGAGCTTGATCGCCACCGTCTGGCGGCTCGTGCCGCGCAGGATCCCGAACCGGGCCTGGCCCTGGACGCCCTTGAGGGCGAAGCGGTAGCCGAAGGCCTCCGGGTCGGCCACCTCCTGGCCGTCCACCGTGAGGATCAGGTCGCCGCGCTTCAGGCCGGCCTCCTCGGCGGGGCTCTTGGCCTGCAGGCTCGCCACCAGAACGCCGGTCGGGTGATCGAGGCCCATGCTGTCGGCGATGTCGGGGGAGACGCTCTGGATGCGCGCCCCGAGCCAGGGCCGGCGCACGACGCTCGCGCCGTCGCGGGCGGCGTCGACGACCGCCTTGACCATGCCCACGGGGATCGCGAAGCCGATGCCGTGGCTGCCACCCGACTGCGAGTAGATCGCGGTATTGATGCCCACCAGATGGCCGCGCAGATCGACCAGCGCCCCGCCCGAATTGCCCGGGTTGATCGCCGCGTCCGTCTGGATGAAGTACTGATAGTCGGCCGAGCCGACCTGCGTCCGCGCCAGGGCCGAGACGATGCCCTGCGTCACCGTCTGGCCGACGCCGAACGGGTTGCCGATCGCCATCACGAAATCGCCGACCTCGAGGGCGTCGGCATCGCCGAACGGCATCGGCACGAGGCCCTTCGGCACGTCCTTGATCTTGAGTACCGCGAGGTCGGTGCGGGTGTCGCGCATCACGATCGTCGCCTCGAACTCCCGGCGGTCCGCCAGCGCGATCCGCACCTCGTTCATGTTGTCGATGACGTGGTTGTTGGTGATGACGAGGCCGTCGGCATCGACCAGCACGCCGGAACCCAGCGATTTCTGAGCCCGGTCGCCCCGGGGGCCGCGACCGCCCTCCGGCTCACCGAAGAAGCGGCGCATGAACTCCTCCATGGCGCTGGAGCGGGCACTGGCGCGCTTCTCGACATGGGAGGCGTAGACGTTCACCACCGACGGCGCGGCCCGCTTCACCACGGGGGCGAAGGAGAGCTGCACGTCGGCCTTGCTGAGGGGCACGACCTTGGCCGTCCCGTCCCGGGGGGCTTCCCGCGCCTCCGTGCGCGCCATCTGCGCCGCGGCCGGGCCGGTGGCCATCAGGGCGGCGGCGAGGGCAGGCAGGGCGAGGCGGGTCAGCATGCAGGGCTCCGGCATCAGGGCGGGTGCGCCGTCCAGGCCGATCAGGCGGGCGCACCGTGCGGCCCTACGCTATCGAGGCCGATTGCGGCAGGGCGACGACACCTTCGCCGCAAGCGCTTCGCAATCAGGCGACCGCTTTGCTGCGCACCCGGCGTCGTCCCGCGGGTTGAGGGGCCGGGTCGGGCTCCGGAGGCGCTTCCGCGGGCTTCACCCGTTGCTGCCCGAGGCCCAGGGAGCGGGCGAGCTGCGAGCGCTGCTCGGAATAGGTCTGCGCGGTCATCGGGTAGTCGAGGGCGAGACCCCACTTGGCGCGGTACGCCTCGGGGGTGAGGCCGCGCAGGGTGAGATGGCGGCGCAGGGTCTTGTAGGGCTTCCCATCCTCGAACGAGATCAGGAAGTCAGGGGTCACCGAGCGTCGGATCTCCTGGGGGGTCGCCTTGGTCACCGGCGGCGTGTCGCTGCCGGCGCCGCAGATGCCCCGGATCGCCGCATGCACATCGTTGAGGAGGCCTGGCAGGTCCGCGCTCTGCACGTGATTGTGGCTCACATAGGCCGAGACGATCTCGGAGGTGAGCGTGACGAAGCGGAGGTGGACGCCGTTCGACTCAAGCATGTCTCGTGCGTTGCCTTCTCAAGATGACGAAACTCGCCAGAACGCAAGCACTGCGTCGCGATTCGGATGCCCGATACAATCGCATTTCCAAGATGGGTCAAGTCTTAAATTCAGACTGGCGATATACCCATCCAAATAGCCTAAGATGAATAATCCGGAACGCTCAACCTGAAGGAACAATGTCTGCCATAACTTCGCTTGTGCGCAATCGATATGGCTATTTTATCCTTCCGACCTGGTTGAGGCCGCGCTTTACAGCCGGAGGCATGATTTGGGGCAGGCTATAGAGATTTCGTCCTCATGCGCATCCGTCGATTGCGAGCGCGGGGCGGATGTGCGGTCGTCCTTTCACGTCGGAAAATGCAACTCCAGCGTGCTGAATCCGGTGAAGGCGGTTCAGGGCAAGCGAGCGGGGCAGGGTCCGGAGCGGCGCCGGATCCTACCGACCTACGGTCGAGGCGCTTGTAAAGGCTCGGTGAGGGGCCGCTTGGTCAGGCGGCTGGATGGGCGTCCCGTTCCAGGGCGGCCGATCGGACAGCCGTCAGGCGTCGATGATCGAACCGGCGCCGCTCGCCGGCCAAGCTGCGCAGGAGAATTCCGGGCATTGAGCATCCGGCGTCTTTCCCGGATCCTCGCGCAGGCGGGGCCAAGTCGAGCATCCATCGACTCGGCGAAAGGCGAGTCGCGCTTGCTTCGATCGTATTTAAAAACCAAACAACCCGCCGCGCATGTGAGCGTGGCGGGTTGTTTGGTATTGGGATTTGGTTGCGGGGACAGGATTTGAAC
>NZ_JBFUGA010000032.1:0-49429 GCF_056403155.1 Methylobacterium sp. P3_A11 | reverse complement strand
ACCCTCTACGTCACCCTGGAGCCGTGCTCGCATCACGGTCGCACGCCGCCCTGCACCGATGCGATCCTGGCCGCCGGCATCGCCCGGGTGGTCAGCGCCCTGGAGGATCCGGATCCCCGAGTGGCGGGCCGCGGCCACGGCCTGCTGCGCCAGGGGGGCGTGGCGGTCGAGACCGGGCTGCTGCGGGACGAGGCGGCGCGCGACCATCTCGGCCACATCACGCGGGTGACGCTCGGCCGGCCGGCCCTGCATCTCAAGCTCGCCCGCACCCTGGACGGCTTCTGCGCGGCCGCCGGCCCCGAACGCCTGCGGATCACCGGGCCGGTGGCGGACGGGGCGGTCCATCTTTGGCGGGCGCACGCGGACGCGATCCTGGTCGGCATCGGCACGGCCCGGGCCGACGATCCGTCGCTGACCGTTCGGCTGCCCGGGCTCGCCGGGCGCTCGCCCCTGCGGATCGTCCTCGATACGCACCTGCGGCTCAGCCCCGCCAGCGTCCTCGCCCGGACCGCCCGGGACACCCCGACCCTGGTGCTGACCACCCGCGCGGCCCCCGCGCATGCGCGGCGCGCCCTTGAGGCGCTCGGCGTGGAGGTCGCAGCCGTCCCTGCCGACGGAGTGGACGGGATCGACCTGCCGGCAGCCCTGGCGCAGCTCGGTCGACGCGGCCTGACCCGCCTGTGCAGCGAGGGCGGCCCCCGCCTTGCGGAGGCGCTCGCGCGGGCCGATCTGATCGAGGCCTGCACGCTGGTCACGGGTCCGGCGGAACTGGGATCCGGGGGCGGCCTGCCGGCACTGGGACCCGCCCTATCCGCGGCGCTCGCGGGCGACGGGTTCCGGAAGGCCGAGTCGCTGCGGCTCGGCGCCGACACGGCGGTGACCTACGAACGGGACAGGACCTAAGCGATGTTCACGGGACTCGTCAGCGACGTCGGCACGGTGACCTCGGTCGCGGGCGACGGCGACCTGCGCCGGATCGCGATCCGCACCGCCTACGATCCGGCCACCATCGCCCTCGGCGCCTCGATCGCCTGCGCGGGCCCGTGCCTCACCGCCGTCTCGGTGGAGCCGGCCGCGGATGGGGGCTGCGTGTTCGCGGTGGACGCGGCCGCCGAGACCCTGGCGCGGACCACCGTCGGATCCTGGGCATCGGGCACGCGGATCAACCTCGAACGGTCCCTGAAGATCGGCGACGAACTCGGCGGCCACCTCGTCACCGGCCATGTCGATGGCCTCGCCGAGATCGTGGAGCGCACGCGCGTCACGGCGGGCGCCTGGGGGCCGAGCGAGCGCTTCACCGTGCGAGCACCGGCCGTCCTGGCGAAGTTCATCGCCGAGAAGGGTTCGGTCTGCCTCGACGGGACCTCGCTGACCGTGAACAGCGTCGCCGGCGACCTGTTCTCGGTCCTGCTGATCCCGCACACCCTCCAGGTCACCACCTGGGGCGAGCGGCGGGCGGGGGATCGCCTCAACCTGGAGGTCGATCTGATCGCCCGCTATGCCGCCCGGCTCACGGAGGCGCGGGCCTGACCATCCTCAACGCGGCGGGATCGAGTAGGTCCCGGTGGCGTGGCAGACGAGATCGGTGTCGCCGACGGCGGTGATGAGGACCTCGCCGACGGCGAGCCGACGGCCGAGCTTGAGCAGCCGGCATTCCGCCAGAAGATCCCCCGAGGCGGGCTTGCGCAGGAAGTTGAAGGTGAGGCTCGTAGTCACGGCGAGCGCCACGGGACCGATATTGGCGAGGATCGCCGCGTAGAGAGCGTAGTCGGCGAGGGCCATCATGGCCGGCCCCGAGACCGTCGCGCCGGGGCGCAGGAAGCGTTCGTGGGTCTCCAGCCGCATCCGCGCCGAGAGCGGACCGACCTCTTCGAGATGGTAGGCGCGCCCCCCCGCCTGCATCTGCGGGAATTCCCGATCGAGGAAGGCGGCGGTCTCGGCGAGGGTCAGGATTGTGGCGGTCATGCGTGTTCGCGATATGCGCGGAGGGGCGGGGCGACGGGGCTGATCCCACGCCACCCCCTCATCCTGAAGTGCCGGAACGCAGCGCAGGCCTCGAAGGAGCCTTCCAGCCGGCCGCGTGGTCCCTGGAGGCCTCCTTCGAGGCCCGCCGATGCGGGCACCTCAGGATGAGGGGATCGGGCTGGAAACCCATGTCACCAAGCGGCTCAGAAGAAGATCGGCCGGGCGCTCGCGGTGATCTCTCCGAGCACCGTGCCGGTGGCCGGCTCGATCTCCTTGAGCACCACGTCGTAGCCCCAGAGGTCGGCGAGATGCTGCAGCACGCGCTTGGCGTCGTCCGTCTGCAGGGTGATCCGGTTGATCGCCTTGTGGTGCAGGATCAGGCGGCGGTCGCCCTCCAGATCGACGTCCACCACCTCGATGTCGGGGTCGAGCCACGCCACGTCGTACTGACGCGCGAAGGCCCGGCGCAGCTTGCGGTAGCCGCGCTCGTCGTGGATCGCCTCCACCCGCAGCTCCGGCTCCTCCGGATCGTCGACCACGTGGAACAGGCGCATGTCGCGCATCAGCTTGGGCGAGAGGAATTGCTGGATGAAGCTCTCGTCGCGGTAGTTCTCCCAGCAATCGCGCAGGACCGCCATGGCGTCGCCGGTGCCGGCGATGTCGGGGAACCAGGCCCGGTCCTCGTCGGTCGGCTGCTCGGCGATGCGGGCGATGTCCTGCATCATCGCGAAGCCGATCGCGTACGGGTTGTGGCCGCCATAGGAACGGTCGTCGTAGTTCGGCTGCCGGATGACGTTGGTGTGGGATTGCAGGAATTCGAGGTAGGACGCCTCGGTGATCTGCCCGGATTCCGACAGGGCGTTCATGATCCGATAGTGGGAATAGGTGGCGCAGCCCTCGTTCATCACCTTGGTCTGGCGCTGCGGGTAGAAATACTGCGCCACGAGGCGGACGATGCGCAGGATCTCCCGCTGCCACGGGCGAAGCCTGGGCGCGACCTTCTCCAGGAAATAAAGAATGTTCTCCTGCGGCAGTTCGAGCAGGGCCTTGCGCCGTTCCGCCGCCACGTCCGGCCGCACGGTGCCGATTTTCTGCGGCAGGGTCCGCCAGAGATCGTTGTAGATCTGCTCGCCGTGCTCGATCCGCTCGCGCTCGCGCCGCTGCTCCGAGGCGAGATCCGGCCGCTTCTTGCGCGGGTAGCGGTGGACGCCCTGGCTCATCAGCGCGTGGGCGGCGTCGAGCACCTGCTCCACCGCCTGGTGGCCGTAGCGCTCCTCGCAGCGGGCGATGAACCCCTTGGCGAAGTCGAGATAGTCGAGGATGCCCTCGGCATCCGTCCATTGCCGGAACAGGTAGTTGTTCTTGAAGAAGTGGTTATGGCCGAAGGCGGCGTGCGCGATGACGAGCGTCTGCATCGTCGCCGTGTTCTCCTCCATCACGTAGGAGATGCACGGGTCGGAATTGATGACGATCTCGTAGGCGAGGCCCATCAGACCGCGGCGGTAGCCGGCCTCGTGCTGGGCGAAGTGCTTCCCGAAGGACCAGTGCTTGTAGAACAGCGGCATGCCGATCGACGCGTAGGCGTCGAGCATCTGTTCGGCCGTGATGATCTCGATCTGGTTCGGGTACCAGGACAGGCCGAGCTGCGGCCCGGCGATCGCCTCGCAGGCGTCGTGGATGCGCCGGATCGTGTCGAAATCCCAGTCGTTGCCGGTGAACAGGGGTTTCTGGCTGCCGGAGATGATCTGGGGCGTGCGTGCCTTGACGAGCGTCATGCGGCCTCCCGATCGATCGGATTGTATCGCGTCTGTGCGCGGGACGAGAACGTCCGCCCCCGCGCTGCGGAGGCGGGAGACGCGGCGCGGGTCATCTCAAGCCTCCGCCTCGGCACGGCCTTCCTTGCGACCGAACAGCTCGCGGAAGACCGGGTAGATCTCCCGCCGGTGGTTGACCTTGCGCATGGCGATCGGCCCGCCCGCCTTGGCGATAGACTCGTAGGTCCGCCAAAGAGTGGTGCGGTGCTCCACGAAGCCCGCGCGGGGGCCGTTCTCGTCGCCGACCTCGAGATAGGCGAAGTGCTGGCAGGCCGGCAGGATGTGCGACCGCAGCAGCTCCGTCGAGGTCGGGCCGTCGGAGGAGACGTTGTCCCCGTCCGAGGCCTGGGCGGCGTAGATGTTCCAGTCGTTCGGGTCGTAGCGCTCGGCGATGATGCGCTTCATCTCCACCAGCGCCGACGAGACCAGGGTGCCGCCGGTCTCGCGGGAGCCGAAGAAGGTCTCCTCGTCGACCTCGGTGGCCCGGTCGGTGTGGCGGATGAACACGATCTCGACGTGGCGGTAGCGGCGCGTCAGGAAGATATGGAGCAGAATGTAGAACCGCTTGGCGAGGTCCTTCATGTGCTCGGTCATCGAGCCGGACACGTCCATCAGGCAAAACATGACCGCCTGGGCGATCGGCCGCGGATAGGGCTCGAAGCGGCGGAAGCGCAGATCGATCGGGTCGACATAGGGGATGCGCTTCGACCGCTCCCTCAGCCGGAACAGCGCCTGCTCCAGATCCGCCCGCTCCGGGTCGCCCTCCGGCAGGGCGTCGAGCCGCGTCTCCAGGGCCGCGACGTCCTCGGGCTTCGGGCGCTTTAGGGCGATCCGGCGCGACATCGAGTTGCGCAGGGTGCGGGTGAGGGCGAGGTTCGCCGGCGAGCCGGTGACCGTGTAGCCGGCCCGGCGCAGCCCTTCCGTCTCCACGATGGCGAGGCGCCGCTTGGCGAGATCCGGCAGTTCCAGATCCTCCAGGAACAGCTCCAGGAACTCCTCGCGGGTGAGCACGAAGCGGAAGGCGTCCTCGCTGTTCTCGCCGCCCTCCCCGCCCTCGCCGGAGCCGCGCCCACCGCCGCCGCCGGGCGGCCGCTCGATCGTGTCGCCCTCCACGTAGGTCTTGTTGCCGGGCAGGATGTGGTCCTGCAGGCCGGTCCCGGGCTGGCGGGAGAAGCGGGGCTCGCGCACGCCGTCCGCCGGCACGGTCACCCGGCCATCCTTGCCGAGATCCTTGATGTCCTTCTCGCGGGCGGACTCGCGCACGGCGCGCTGGGCCACGTCCTTCACGCGGCGCAGGAAGCGCTGACGGTTCGGGAGGCTCTTGCCGCCCGGGTTCAGACGTCGGTCGACGATGTGCATCCGCTGCGAAAACCCTCGTCCGCGTGTTCCGGCCGGGTCCGGACCCTGATCGTACCATGCTGCCGGCGGAGGAATGGATCCCTCTTTCGAAGCTGGCCTGAGATCTTCACCGGCCGGTCGTCCGAAACTGTGGCGGCGGAAGGTCGAACCCTGGCCCGGCCGGATTGGACCCGGCCGGGCGCCCCGCGCCTCAGCCGGCCTGCTTCACCCGCATGTACCATTCCACCAGGCGGCGGACCTGCCGCTCGGTGTAGCCGCGCGCCACCATGCGCTCGACGAACTCGCCGTGCTTCTTCTCGGTCTCGCCGTCCTTCTTGGAGCCGAAGGAGATCACCGGCAGCAGCTCCTCCACCTGGGAGAACATCCGCCGCTCGATCACCTCGCGCAGCTTCTCGTAGGAGGTCCAGCTCGGGTTGCGGCCGCCATGCTGGGCGCGGGAGCGCAGGGCGAACTTGACCACCTCGTTGCGGAAGTCCTTCGGGTTGGCGATCCCGGCGGGCTTCTCGATCTTGGTAAGTTCCTGATTCAGCAGCTCGCGGTTGAGGAGCTGGCCGGTCTCGGCATCCTTGAAGTCCTGGTCCTCGATCCAGGCGTCGGCGTAGTCGATGTACCGGTCGAACAGGTTCTGCCCGTAATCGTGGTACGATTCGAGATAGGCCTTCTGGATCTCATGGCCGATGAACTCCGCGTAGCGCGGGGCGAGCTCGGTCTTGATGAATTCCAGGTACTTCTTCTCGGTCTCGGGCGGGAGCTGCTCCCGGCGCAGGGACTGCTCCAGCACGTACATCAGGTGCACCGGATCAGCCGAGACCTCGGTGGTGTCGTGGTTGAAGGTCGCGGCCAGCACCTTGAAGGCGAAGCGGGTGGAGATCCCGTCCATGCCCTCGTCGACGCCGGCCGTGTCCTTGTACTCCTGCATCGAGCGGGCGCGGGGATCGACCTCGCGCAGGGACTCGCCGTCGTAGACCCGCATCTTCGAGAAGACGTTGGAATTGGCGTGCTCCCGCAGGCGCGACAGCACCGAGAAGCGGGCCAGCATCTCCAGCGTGCCGGGCGCGCAGGACGCGTCCGACAGTTCCGAGCCGGAGATCAACTTCTCGTAGATGTGCTGCTCCTCGGTGACGCGCAGGCAGTACGGGACCTTGATCACGTAGATCCGGTCGATGAACGCCTCGTTGTTCTTGTTGGTCTTGAAGGTCTGCCACTCGGACTCGTTCGAGTGGGCCAGGATCACGCCGGTGAAGGGGATCGCGCCGATATTCTCGGTGCCGACGTAGTTGCCCTCCTGCGTCGCGGTGAGCAGGGGGTGCAGCATCTTGATCGGCGCCTTGAACATCTCGACGAATTCGAGGATGCCCTGGTTCGCCCGGTTCAGGCCGCCCGAATACGAATAGGCGTCGGGATCGGCCTGGGACAGGGTCTCGAGGCGGCGGATGTCGACCTTGCCGACCAGTGAGGAGATGTCCTGGTTGTTCTCGTCGCCCGGCTCGGTCTTGGCGATGGCGATCTGGCGCAGGCGCGAGGGCCGGACCTTGATCACCTTGAAGCGCGAGATGTCGCCGTTGAACTCGTCGAGGCGCTTCAGCGCCCAGGGGCTCATCAGGCCGGTGAGGCGCCGGCGCGGGACGCCGTAGCGCTTCTGGATCTCCTCGCCCATCGTCTCGGGGTCGAACAGGCCCAGCGGGCTCTCGAAGACCGGCGAGACCTCGTCCCCGGCCTTGAGGACGTAGACGGGGTGAACCTCCATCAGGAGCTTCAGCCGCTCGGCGAGGGACGACTTGCCGCCGCCCACCGGGCCGAGGAGGTAGAGGATCTGCTTGCGCTCCTCCAGGCCCTGTGCCGCGTGGCGGAAGAACGAGACGATCCGCTCGATCGTCTCTTCCATCCCGTAGAACTCGCGGAAGGCCGGGTAGGTCCGGATCGTCCGGTTCATGAAGATCCGGCCGAGGCGCGAATCCTTGGCGGTATCCACGAATTCCGGTTCGCCGATCGCCGCGAGGATCCGCTCGGCGGCCGAGGCGTACATCAGGGGCTCGTCGCGGCAGGCTTCGAGATACTCGGAGAGCGTCATCTCCGTGTCGCGGCGGGCCTCGTACCCTCGGGCGAAGCTCTGGAAAAGGTCGTTCGTCGCATGCATCGGCATTCGATAACCCTCTCAGACCGTGACAGCTTCATCCTGTCTCGGCTTGGATGCAACCGACAGGCCCGCTTTTGTCGCAGTGCGGCGAGCGCGGCGCCCGGCATGTCGATTGCTTGCAACACTCGCGGGGGCTGACGGCGGCACGGACGAGATTCCGCGCCGCTGCCGAACGGCTGTACGGCGCCCAGAACTGGGCAGTCGTCACGGAAGCCGGCCCCGGCTCACAAATCCGTTCCCTCCTTCTTGCTGTCATCTCCGGATTTGGCGCCGACCGCCCCGACCGTGATCTTGACGGTCTGCGTCTGGACTTGGCCGTCCGAACCCTTGACCTCGAAGGTGACTTCGTCCGAACCGGTGAACCCGCTGTTGGGCTGGTAGAACAGCGCCTGGACCGCGGCCTCCTTGTTGGGGCAGCGGTAGCCTGCCGGCGTCTTCAGCTTGCCGACCTTGGTGATCACCGAGCCGTTCTTCGGCGGACCGGAGACCTTGAACTCGGGCATCGGGCCAGGAGAACAATCCTTCTTGAGATTGGGCGCGATCTCGAGCCGGACGGTCTTGCCGGGCGCCACCGTCTTGGTCCGGCTGGCGGGCGTCTGGGCGGATGCCGGTCCGGCCAGGGCCAGGTTCCCTGCGAGCAGCACGGCGAGCGGTCGAAGGGCGATCATGGCAGCGTCTCTCCAGTGCCGACCTGGACCTGTCCCCGGAAACGCCTCCGGATGTCCGTTCATCGGTGGAGACCATGTGGGGACGCCCCGGACGGGCGTCGAGAGCCCGCGCCGGAGCTTATTCCTGCAGCGCCGCCGCGACGATTCCCGTGACGCGGGCGATCTGCATGTCGTCGAACTCGCCGGCCAAAGCGGCGGCGAGTCGCGACTCGACCCGCGCGCGCTCCCCGGCATCGGCGATCGGAGCGGAGGGAATCTCGGTCTCGGCGAGGCGGCAGACCCGGCGGATCGTCTCTGCGGCCGCGAGCAGCTTCGCGCGGTCCGTGGGTCCCATCTCCCAGAGCGGATTGCGCAGGCGGCTGATGACGCGCTTCGCATCGCGGTAATCCCGGTCGACGCCGGTGGCCGCCTCGATCTGGCTGACGAGGAACATCAGTTCCAAGACCTCGGCCGCGGCGTCCGGACATGTGCGGACGATCCGCATGATGCGGGCCATCAGCTCCTGGCTGGGTGTCAGCTTGGATTTGGGCGCGGCCATGCGGGCGACAACGCGAGTTGCCGCCGGAAAGTTCGCTTGTCGCGTGTAGGATCGCCGTCGAGGATCGGCCCCGACCTCAAGCCTCGCCGTCGGGCACCGCGCGCAGACCGTCGAGCAGGGCTCGGCAGGTCCGCAGTTCCTCCAGGACACCCGCCAGGGCCGTCCGGTCCGAGGCCTCCAGCGACCCCTGGGGTGCGCCGACATCCGGCGCAACCTCCTGGATCAGCGGCTCGGCGGCCACCGCCTCGCCGCGGCCGACCGCCTGCACGAAGCGGACGCCGTTCTCCTTGAGGACCCGCTGGGCTCCCGCGATCGTGTAGCGCTGGACGTGCAGGAGATGGCGGATGCCGGCCACGAGCTCGATGTCCTGGGGCCGGTAGTAGCGCCGTCCGCCGGCCCGCTTGACGGGGCGGATCTGGCCGAAGCGGGTCTCCCAGAACCGCAGCACGTGCTGGGGCACGTCGAGTTCCTCGGCCACCTCGCTGATCGTGCGGAACGCGTGGGCGCTCTTCTCGCCGGGGCCGGCGTTCTGTTCGTCGGTCCGGTCGGCGGCGAGGAGGGCTGCGGGCATGACGGTCTTGCGGATCGGATCGGGGCGGCACGATCTTGCCGCTCCGCGGCGTCCCACTCAAGCCTCGCCGGCCGCGACGCACGGAATTCGCCGGCGGATCGGCGGGGACGCGTCAGTCGTCGTCGTGCGCGCCCGCGCCGTTGAGGCCGTTGATCTTGGCCTTGAGCACGTTCGAGGGCTTGAACACCATCACCTGCCGCGGTTCGATCGCCACCTCGACCCCGGTCTTGGGATTGCGGCCGACGCGCTTGCCCTTGCTGCGCACGACGAAGGAGCCGAACGAGGACAGCTTCACCGTCTCGCCGTTCTCCAGGCAGGCACAGATCTCCGACAGCACGGTCTCGACGAGGGCGGCCGACTCGGTCCGCGACAGGCCCACCTGGTGGTAGACGGCCTCGCTCAAGTCGGCGCGCGTCACCGTCTTGCCTGCCATACCGTGTCCCCTCGCCCGCACCGCACGCCCCATGGCGTCGGGCACGGCGATCACGGCCGCACCGAACGCTGAAGTCGTATCTCTATGATCCGGCACGCTAATCGGCGCTCGGTCCCCGGTCAACCGCGGCGGGACAGCGAATTGTTTCGGGCGCGCCGCCCGAGGCCTCACCAACGGATGAGCGCCGCGCCCCAGCTGAAGCCGCCGCCGATCGCCTCGATCATCACGAGGTCGCCCGCCCGGATGCGACCGTCCCGCCGCGCCACGTCGAGGGCCAGGGGAATCGAGGCGGCCGAGGTGTTGCCGTGGCGGTCCACCGTCAGCACGATCTTCTCCCGGGCGATCCCGAGCTTGTCGGCCGAGGCCTCGATGATCCGGCGGTTGGCCTGGTGGGGCACGAACCAGTCGAGGTCCGCCACCGTCAGCCCCGCCTGCGCGAGGGCCTCGACGATCACGTCGGTGACCTGCCCGACGGCGAACCGGAACACGTCGCGGCCCTCCATGCGCAGATGGCCGGTGGTGCCCGTGGAACCCGGGCCGCCGTCGACGTAGAGCTTCTCCCGGTGGCGCCCGTCGGACCGCAGGCTCGTGCTGAGGACGCCGCGAGCCCCCGCCTCCTGCGCCTCCAGAACGATGGCGCCGGCCCCGTCGCCGAACAGGACGCAGGTGGTGCGGTCCTCCCAGTCGACGATCCGCGAGAAGGTCTCGGCGCCGATCACCAGCGCCCGGCGGGCCGCCCCGGTGGTCAGGAACTTGTCGGCGGTCGAGACCGCGAACACGAACCCGGCGCAGACCGCCTGCAGATCGAAGGCTGCCCCCTGGTGGATGCCCAGCGCCGCCTGGATCTGGGTGGACGTCGCCGGGAAGGTGTGGTCCGGCGTCGAGGTGGCGCAGATCACGAGGTCGATGTCGTCCGCGGTCAGGCCGGCATCGTCCAGGGCCGCCCGGGCCGCGCGAGTTCCGAGGACCGAGGTGGTCTCGTCCGCGGCCGCGATGTGCCGCTGGCGGATCCCGGTCCGCTGGACGATCCAGGCGTCGGAGGTGTCCACCTGCGCGGCGAGATCGGCGTTCGTCACCACCCGCCCGGGCAGGCTCGATCCGGTCCCGACCACCACCGAGCGCAGAGCGGGAGCGCGCCGGTGATGCGCGGGGTCTATGGGGAGGGTTGCCATCTGTGTCCTTCCCGGACGACGCCGGCTTCACAATCGTCAGTTGTGAAACGGCAGCCCCCCGATTTCCATCCCATCCGCCGACGGATGCTAAGGCCGAGACCGGCCGTCAGGCCGGCGCCAGGGCCGCGGTCTGGTCGAGCATCTCGCGGATCGTGCGGATCATGTCGTGGCGCGCCATGTCGTGCGCCAGATCGATCGCCGCGGCGAAGCCCTGGGCATTCTCGGAGCCGTGGCTCTTGATGACGATGCCCTCGAGGCCGAGGAACACCCCGCCGTTGGCCCGGCTCGGGTTCATCTTGTCCTTCAGCGCCTTGAAGGCCTGCCGCGCGAACAGGGCGCCAATCTTGGCGGCCAGCGTCCGAGTCATGGCCGCGCGGAGATACGTGCCGATCTGCTTGGCGGTGCCCTCGGCGGTCTTGAGGGCGATGTTGCCGGTGAACCCCTCGGTCACCACCACGTCGACCGTGCCGCGGCCGAGATCCGTGCCCTCGACGAAGCCGTGATAGGCGAGACCCGGGCTCTCCATCTCGCGCAGGATCCGGGCAGCCTCCTTGACCGCCTCGTTGCCCTTCATCTCCTCGGTGCCGACGTTGAGCAGGCCGACCGTGGGCCGCTGGAGGTCGAACACGATCCGGGCCATGGCCGAGCCCATCACGGCCATCTCGACGAGGTGCTCCGCATCCGTGCCGATGGTGGCGCCGACGTCGAGCACGACGCTCTCGCCGCGCACGGTCGGCCACAGGCAGGCGATGGCCGGGCGCTCGATGCCCGACATGGTCTTCAGGCAGATCTTCGACATCGCCATCAGGGCGCCGGTGTTCCCGGCCGACACGCAGGCATCGGCCTGTCCGTCCCGGACCGCTTGGATCGCCTGCCACATGGACGACTTGCCCCGGCCCTGGCGCACGGCTTGGCTCGGCTTGTCGTCCATGGCCACGGCCACGCTGGTGTGGCGGATCTCGACGCAATCCTTGAGGCGGGGCTCCTTCGCGATGAGGGGCGCGATCACCGCCTCGTCGCCGAACATCAGGAAGGTGGTGCCGGGATGGCGCTCCCGGGCCAGGGCTGCGCCGGGCACGACCGTGGAAGGCCCGTGGTCGCCGCCCATGGCGTCGAGCGAGATGCACACGCGTTGGGACATGTCGGTAGCGGGTCGCGGGTCTCGGCGGGGGACAAGGCGGGAAAGGCCCCGCCGGGCGCGGCGGACCATAGCGATACCGGCCCGTCGGGCAAATGAAATCGGGCGGCGCGGGGTTCCGGCCGGCCGCCGACGACTTCAGCCTTCGCCGTCGCGGAGCTTGCGCAGGCCTGCGAGGGGGCCGGCATCGTCACCCGCCGCCACCGGCTCGAAGGTGATGCCGGGCTTGCGCGGATAGGGATCGAGGCCCAGCGCCAGGAACTCGGCGGTGAGCGCGCCGAAATCGATGCGGCCGCCCACCAGAGGATCGGGGATGTCGGCGTCCTCGGCATCGGTGCCGGCAAGCCGGTCCGTGTCGGTGAACACCACCTCGACGGGCTCGCGGACGGGTGCCTCGAAGGGCTCGAGGCTCACGGTGCAGACCTGCGTGACCTGCGCCTCCACGGTGCCGGTGACGACGAGGCGGCTGGTCGGCCCCTCGATCGCGAACCGGCCGACCAGGTCGCGGATGCCGGGAATGACGAACTCGGCCGCGAGCGCCGCGCACTCGGCGGGGCTCGCCTCCACGGTGACGGCGCCGCGCCCCTGGGGCAGGCGCTCGACATTGACCCATCGTGCGAGCGGAAAGCCGTCCTGGCTGCCGACCCGAGTCATGCGCGTCCTCCGTCTCCGGCTTGCACCGATCCTTCGATCGAACCTTGGGCGAACTCTTGAGCCGATTCTCGAGCCGGTCGCGGCGCGAACCCGTCCGGTTCCGGGAAGGGCGGCCCGGCCCCCAGCAGCGCGTCGAGGTCGGCCCCGGCGAGGGCCGCGTCCGCGGCCTGCACGTAGGCGGCGAGACCGCCGCCGTCACCCGTGTCGCCCAGGACGTTGCGGACGAGCACGGCGCGCAGGGCGGCCCCGTCGCCGGCCTCGAGCGCCGCGTCGTAGCCCTCGGCGCGCCCGTAGAAGGCGGCCCCGAGCTTCTTCATCCGCTTGGACACGCCCATGTCGCCGACACCCAGCTCGCGCAGGGAGGCGTCGAGCTGGGTGAAGACGGAATTCACGAGATCCTGCGCCACCTCGGCGGCCGGCGCCGGCAGCCGGTTCAGCCGACGCAGAACGAGGATGGCGTGCAGGCACAGGGCCTCGAACCGGCCCTCCACGGTGTCGGGCACGCCGAGGCGCGTGTAGAGGGCTGGCCGGCGCGCGGCCATGCTCAGGGCCACGTGGAGCCCCTCGACGGCACGGCGCCGCGCGTTCGCGCGCTGGAACAAGCCGGCGATCATCGATGCCATCCCCCGGCCACCTGTGGCCAAGCTTGCCTTGTCAAAGCCATAACCCCGCGGTACGGCAACCCACGCCCAGGGCGCAAGCGCCGTCGGAGTCCCGAGCCGGCAGCGACGGTTGTGCCCCGTCCGTCAACACGCTCTCTGGGGGCCCGATGCGGCGCCGTCTCGTCCAGTCTTTCGCGCGCCTCGCCGTCATCGGCCTCGCGGGAGCCGGCCTGTCCGGCTGCATCGGTGAGGAGCTGCGCCACGGCTACCAAGTCGATCAGGCCGCGCTCGCCACGATCAAGCCCGGCATGAGCCCCGAGCAGGTGCTCCAGATCCTCGGCACGCCGTCGACGGTGTCCACGGTGGGCAACAAGTCCTGGTACTACATCTCGCAGAACACCCGCCGGACGATCATGTTCCTGGGCGAGCAAGTCGAGGACCAGAAGGTCACGGCAGTCTACTTCACCCCCGGCTTCAAGGTGGAGCGCGTGGCGCTCTACGGGCTCCAGGACGGGCGGATCTTCGACTTCATCGAGCGCACCACGCCGACGAGCGGCGCCGACCGCGCCTTCCTTAGCCAGCTGTTCCGCGGCCTGACCCGTTACGAGCCGTTCGGCAGCGGCAAAGGCACCAGCGTCGTACCGGGCGCGAACCGCGGCATGTGATCGGCCTCGCCCGCCACGAGGCGGGCGATCTCCGCCGGGTCCGAGAACAGGTGCTCGGGGCCGAGGTCGGCCAGCGCCTGCGGGTCGGTATAGCCCCAGGCCACGGCCCCGAACGGACAGCCCAGAGCCTGCGCGGCCTCGAGGTCGCGGATCTCGTCGCCGATGCAGAGAGCCCGGCCCGGCGGCACGCCGGTGCGCGCGAGCAGCCGGCGCAGCCGGCGCGCCTTCCCGAAGATCGACGCCCCGCAGGCATAGCTGCCGATACGAGCGGCATTGTCCGGCCCGAGCACCCGCCGGACCGTGTCGGCGCGGTTCGACGACAGGATCGCCAGGGGTACGCCCGCGTCCGCGATCCCGGCCAGCATCGCCGGGACGCCAGGAAACAGAGCGATCTGCGCGGCGTCGCGTGCGGCCAGCGCATGCATGTGGCGGGCGATGAGCGGCAGCTTCCAGCGCGGGATGCCGAGATGGGCGACGATCGCCCGGGCGCCCTGCCGCCGCAAATCCTCGACCTCGTGGGCCTCGACCGGGCGGAAGCGATAGCGGTCGGCGACGCCGTTCAGAACCGAGCAGAACCACCCGAAGCTGTCGGCGAGGGTCCCGTCGAAATCGAGGACGACGAGACGCGGCCCGGGCACGGCCGATGGACGGGCCAAGTCGGGCCGGGCCAAGTCGGGCCGGACCATGTCAGGTCCGCAGGTTCTCGAGCGGGACGCTGAGCCGCATCAGGAGACCGCCGGGCGCCCAGTCGTGCTCCAGCTCGCCGTCGAGCTGGCCGGCGACGCTGCGTTCGGCCAGCACGGTGCCGAACCCCTTCCGGGAGGGCGCGCCGGCGACCGGAGGGCCGCCGGCCTCGCGCCACGTCAGCGTGTAGCGGCCCGCCTCGCGGAAGCCGCTCAGCAGGACCTCGCCCTCCCGTGTCGAGAGACCGCCATACTTCACCGCGTTGGTGGCCTGCTCGTGCATGATCAGCGCGAGGGCGGTGGCGGTGCGCTCGCCGATCTCGGCATCGTCCCCGGTGATCAGCACGCGCGCCCGCCCGTTCTGCTCGTAGGCGGCCATGATCAGGCGCATCAGCCCGAGCACCGATTGGCCGGCGACCGGCGGGGCGCTGTCGGGGGAATGGGGACGGACATACTCGTGAGCCCGCGCCAGGGCGCCCAGCCGCTCGCGGAACGCGGCCACGAACGGCTTGGCCGTGGGATCGCTCCGGGCGGTCAGCGCGGCGAGGCCGCCGACCACCGCGAAGATGTTCTTGATCCGGTGCGACAGCTCGCGGATCAGCAGATCGCGGGCCTCTTCGGCGCGCTTGGTCTCCCGCAGGTCGCGGGTCACGGTGGCGTAGCCCACCTCCGTTCCGGTCGGGTCGCGCACCGGGAAGATGTTGTAGAGCACCGCGACCGGGTCGCCGGTGACGCAGTGCCGGAAGGCGAGCTCGCCCTCCCAGTAACCGTCCCGGCGCACCGCCGGCATGACGGTCTCGGCGAGCACGCGGCGGCTGTCCTCGGTGAAGAGGTCGGGAACCGTCCGCGCGCGCGCGGCGGCGAGGTCCGGCAGCCCGACGAGGGTCATCGCCGCCTCGTTGAGATGCGTGATCTCACCGTCGAGGGTGCAGAGCCCGATGAAGTCCTTGGAGGTCTCCACGATGGCGGCGAGCTTGCGGGCCTCGGCCTCGGCGCGCTTCAGGTCGTCGATATCCGTGCAGGTCCCGAACCAGCGCTCGATCCGCCCGTCCGCGTCCCGGATCGGCATGGCGCGACCCAGCGTCCAGCGATAAGCACCGCTGTGGTGACGCAGGCGGTACTCGATCTCGTAGGGGGCGCCGGTGGCGAGGCAGTGGCGCCAGCGCGCCCAGGCCCGCTCCTGGTCCTCGGGATGGAACACGTCGTTCCAGCCCTCGCCGTCGGTGGACCCGTACGGCACACCGGTGAACTCGTACCAGCGATCGTTGTAATAGTCGTGGAAGCCGTCCGGCAGCGTCGTCCAGACCATCTGCGGCATCGCTTCGGTCATCACACGGAACCGGCGCTCGCTGGCGGCGATCTCCGCCTCCCGGGCCGCGACCTGCGCGAGGGTCCTCCGGTGCTCCAGCAGGCTCGAAATCTGGCGCGCCAGGGCGAGCAGCGTGGCCGTCTGCTCCGAATCGAGACCATCCGGCCGCGGAGCATGGTCGAGCACGCAGAGGGCACCGAGGGGGATGCCCTGGCCGCCCCGGATCACCGCGCCGGCGTAGAACCGGAACCCCTCGGGCCCGATCACCAGCGGATTCTCGGCGGTCCGCGGATCGGCCGTGAGATCCGGGATGACGAGCATCGCGCCCGCCTCGATCGTGTGGGCGCAGACCGAGCAGTTGATCGGCAGTTCGCGCTTGCCCAATCCGAGTTCCGACTTGAACCACTGCCGCTGGGCATCCACGAGGCTGACCAGCGCGACCGGCGCGCGGCAGACGTAGGCGGCGACCCGCACGAGGTCGTCGTAGAGCGGCTCGGGCTCCGAATCGAGGATCGCGAGGTCGCGCAATTCCGCGATCCGCTCCGCGGCGCTCCAGCGCCCGTCGGCCGGTTCGGAGTCCGCGAGCGCGTGGGGTGCCGGCACATCCATGGTTCGGCTGTCACATAGTCGCGCTGGAGCGTCCTGCCTAGGGATGGCCGCGCATGGCCGCCGCGCCCATCCGTGGCGCGCGGCGGCCGGTGGTGACGGCCGGTCTCAGGCGGCCCGAGACTCCGTCAGGGTCGGGTAGTCGACGTAACCCTCAGGACCCTGGCTGTACCACGTGGCGGCGTTGTCCTTGTTGAGGGGCGCGCCCTTGGCGATCCGCTCGACGAGGTCGGGATTGGCGATGAAGGTCCGTCCGAACGCGATGGCATCGGCCTCGCCGGCATCCAGCATCTTCTGGCCGCTGATACCGTCGTAATCGGCGTTCAGGATCATCGGGTTGCGGAACACGCGCCGCATCGCCGGGGCGATCGGCGGGTGGTCGGCCTTGCCGAAAGTGCCGTTCGGTCCCGGCTCGCGCATTTCCAGGAAGGCGACGCCGACATCGGCGAGGGCCTGGGCGGCGGCCACGAACAGCGGCTCGGGGTTCGAATCGTTGCAGCCCTGGATCGCGCCGTTCGGCGACAGGCGAACGCCGGTGCGCTCGGGTCCGGCGACCTTCGCAACAGTCTCGGTGACCTCGCGCAGCAGCCGCACGCGGTTCTCGATGGAGCCGCCGTACTGGTCGGTGCGGTGGTTGGTGCCGTCGCGCAGGAACTCGTCGATCAGGTAGCCGTTCGCCGCGTGGATCTGCACCCCGTCGAAGCCGGCCGCCAGGGCGTTGGCGGTCGCGCGCTCGTAGTCGGCGAGCAGGCGCGGGATCTCGGCGACCGCGAGGGGGCGCGCCTCCGCGTAGGGCTTCTTGCCGGAATAGGTGTGGGCCTGGTCGGGCGCCGTGGTGGCAGACGCCGCGACCGGCTTCGCGCCGCCGAGGAAGTCCGGATGGACCAGTTGGCCCATGTGCCAGATCTGGCAGACGATCTTGCCGCCCTTGTCGTGGACCGCCTTCACGATCGGCCGCCACGCGTCGACCTGCGCGTCGGACCAGATGCCTGGTGCGTAGGGCCAGCCGAGGCCCTCCTGAGAGATGCCGGTGGCCTCGGTGAGGATCAGGCCGGCGCCGGCGCGCTGGGTGTAATACTCAGCCATGATGGGGGTCGGCACGTGCTCGCGGGTGCCGCGGCCCCGGGTGAGCGGGGCCATGAAGATCCGGTTCTTCGCCTCGATGGCGCCGAGACGGATCGGGTCGAGCAGGGACGGCATGGATTACCTCGTGCTGGCGCGGCGGGGGGAGCCGCATCCGGTTCGTTCCGGCGCCGAGGTGGCGTTGCGACGCGGCGATGCCAAGGTGCGGCGCAGCGGGCCAGACCGGCGCGTGCGGGGGCACACATGGCGAAACGCGAAGGGCCGGCCCCGCTGGGAGACCGGCCCTGTCGGTCGAGTTCGGTCTCCCGGATCAGCTATGCGCCAGCACCGCCAGCAGCAGCAGGGCGATGATGTTGGTGATCTTGATCGCCGGATTCACCGCCGGACCGGCGGTGTCCTTGTAGGGGTCGCCGACCGTGTCGCCGGTCACGGCCGCCTTGTGGGCGTCCGAGCCCTTGCCGCCGTGGTGCCCGTCCTCGATGTACTTCTTGGCGTTGTCCCAGGCGCCGCCGCCGGAGGTCATCGAGATCGCCACGTAGAGGCCCGTCAGGATCACGCCGAGCAGGCTCGCGCCCACGGTGGCGAAGGCCTGGTTCTTCCCGGCGATGAACTGGATCACGAAGAACAGCACCACCGGCGACAGGACCGGCAACAGCGAGGGGACGATCATCTCCTTGATCGCCGCGCGGGTCAGCATGTCGACCGCCCGTCCGTAATCCGGCCGGTCGGTGCCCTGCATGATCCCGGGCTTCTCCCGGAACTGGCGTCGCACCTCCTCGACCACCGCGCCGGCCGCGCGCCCCACCGCCGTCATGGCGATGCCGGCGAACAGGAACGGGATCAGGCCGCCGAGCAGCAGCCCGACCACCACGTAGGGGTTGGACAGGGAGAAATCGACGCTGACGCCCTGGAAGAACCGGTATTGGGTCGGGCTGGCATTGGCGATGAAGTAGTTCAGGTCGGACGTGTAGGCGGCAAACAGCACCAGCGCGCCGAGGCCCGCCGAGCCGATCGCGTAGCCCTTGGTCACCGCCTTGGTGGTGTTGCCGACCGCGTCGAGGGCGTCGGTCGACTTGCGCACCTCGGAGGGCAGGCCCGCCATCTCGGCGATGCCGCCGGCATTGTCGGTGACGGGTCCGAAGGCGTCGAGCGCCACGATGAAGCCCGCCAGCGCCAGCATGGCGGTGACGGCGATGGCGATTCCGAACAGGCCGGCGAGCGCGTAGGTGCTGATGATGCCCGCCACGATCACGATGGCCGGGAGCGCGGTCGATTCCAGCGAGATCGCGAGTCCCTGGATCACGTTGGTGCCGTGGCCGGTCACCGAGGCGTCGGCGATCGACTTCACCGGGCGGAAATTGGTGCCCGTGTAGTACTCGGTGATCACGACGATCAGCGCCGTGATGGCGAGCCCGATCACCGCGCAGCCGAACAGCCCGCCCGACGTGAAGGTCACGCCGGTCGAGGTGGTGAAGCTCGTCGAGAAGCCGCCGAGCAGGGTCAGGTTGACCGCCGCGATCGCCGCGATCGACAGCACGCCGGCGGCGATCAGGCCCTTGTAGAGGGCGCCCATGATCGACTGGTTGGCGCCCAGCCGCACCGCGTAGGTGCCGGCGATGGAGGTGAGGATGCAGGCCGACCCGATGGCCAGCGGGTACAGCATCATCGGCTCCAACACGTCCCGTCCGCTCCCGGTGGGACCGGAGAAGAAGATCGCGGCCAGCACCATCGTGGCAACGACCGTCACCGCGTAGGTCTCAAACAGGTCGGCCGCCATGCCGGCGCAGTCGCCGACATTGTCGCCGACGTTGTCGGCGATGGTGGCGGGGTTGCGCGGATCGTCCTCCGGGATGCCGGCCTCGACCTTGCCGACGAGGTCGCCGCCGACATCCGCGCCCTTGGTGAAGATGCCGCCGCCGAGACGGGCGAAGATCGAGATCAGCGAGGCACCGAAGCCGAGGGCCACGAGCGCGTCGATCACCTCGCGGCTCGAGGGATCGAGATGGGCGCCGCGGGTGAGGAACAGGTAGTAGAGGGCCACGCCCAGCAGCGCGAGGCCGGCCACCAGCATGCCGGTGACCGCCCCCGATTTGAAGGCGACGTCGAGGCCGCCGCCCAGCGAGGTCGAGGCGGCCTGGGCTGTGCGGACGTTGGCCCGGACCGACACGTTCATGCCGATGAAGCCCGCCGCGCCCGACAGCACGGCGCCGATCAGGAAGCCGACGGCGACCTTGAGGCCGAGGAACACGGCGAGCAGCACGAACAGGACCACGCCGACGATGCCGATGGTCGTGTATTGCCGCCGGAGGTAGGCCTGCGCGCCCTCCGCGATGGCGGCGGCGATCTCCTGCATGCGTTGCGTACCGGCGTCGCGTCGCATCACGTCGAGGATCGTGACGATGCCGTAGGCGACGGCGCAGAGCCCGCCCACGTTGATCAGAACCAAGGGAATCATTCGACCGTCCTTGTTATTATCGTGCCTGGCGTGGGCTTGTGATTGTCGAGCTTGACCGCCGGACGACGGCCATGGGACGCGGCGCTCGGTTTCGGGCTTTCCTTCCCAGAACAAGACCTTGATAGCCAAACTTCGCCGGTGAGCGCAAACGGCGTGTTCGGGTTCGGGGCGGCCGTCGTTCCGGACACGGCAGCGCCCGCTCGCGGCAATCGTGCACTATGATGCATTTAACCGGACCCGGTAGCGCCGGCCCGGTCGCCCCACCGGGCGCCGCCGACGGCTTAACCAGCCATTAACCATGAGGAATTCTATTTTTAGCTGTACTCGGACGGAGTCTCGTCATGAGCAGCAACCAAGCCGCCAAGGTGGCGGCCACCCTTGAGCTCTTGACCGGCGCCGTCGGATTCCTGATGGCCGAGCGCGTCGCGGCGCAGCCGGCGGCCATCCGGGACGACCTGCTGAACGGCCTGCAGTGCGCCTTGTCCCAGACGCCCGGCGACCGGCGCAATCCGCCGGCCGGCTCGGCACGGATGGACGCCGACCGGAACCGCGGGATCCCGGTCGTCGCCGCCGGGATGATCGACGAGGTCCGGCGCCAGATCGGCCTTCCGGGAAGCTCCGCCTTACGGTGCGGGCGGCGCCACGCCTCAGAAGTGGCTGAAGGCCCCGGCCGCGAACACGCGCTCGGCGCCATCGCGCATTTCGAAGCGCGGCGGGCCGTCGCCTGAAGTGATGGTGCCGATGGCGGCGACGGCGATCCCGGCCTCGGCCGCCTCCGTCGCGAAGACCGCGAGGTTTTCCGGGGCGACGGTGCAGAGGATCTCGTAATCGTCGCCGCCGGTCAGGACGGTGTCGATCAGCGCGGGATCGGCCGCGCAGGCGCGCCGGGCGGCCTCCGAGAGCGGCACCGACGCCGCCGTGATCCGGGCGCCGCGGCCCGCACCCAGCATCTTGGCGAGGTCGCCCGCGAGGCCGTCGGAGACGTCCATCGCCGCCGAGGCGTGGCGACGGACCGCGCCCGCAACGGCGAGGCGCGGGCGCGGATGCAGGTAGCGGTCGGCGAGCAGGGCACGCTGGGCCGGATCGAGGCCGGCGACCCAGGGGGAGTCCGGCCCCAGCCGCAGCCGCAAGCCCAGCGCCGCGTCGCCGATGGTGCCAGTGACGCAGATCCGGTCGCCGACCCGGGCGGTGGTCCGCCGCACGATGGCGCCGGTCGGCACCTCGCCGATCAGGGTCACGCCGATCAGGGCCGGACCGCCGGACCGCACCGTGTCGCCGCCGAGGAGCGGGCAGCCGGCGGCCGCTGCGGCCTCGCCGAGCCCGGYCGCGAAGCCGGCGAGCCAGGCCTCCGTCCAGTCGTCGGGGAGCGCGAGGGTCAGCAGGAATCCTCGCGGGACCGCGCCCTTGGCGGCGATGTCGGAGAGGTTCACGCCGAGGGCCTTGCGGGCGATCGAGGCCGGCGGGTCGTCGGGGAAGTAGTGGATCCCGGCCACCACGGCGTCGGCGGTGAGCACGAGGTCGTGGCCCGGCGCGGGCGTCAGGGTGGCGGCGTCGTCGCGGAGCCCGTCGGCGCCCGGCCCGGCGAGCGGCGCGAAGTAGCGGGCGATCAGCCCCTCCTCGGAGGCGCGGCCCGGCCCGGCCACGGCTCAGGCCTTCTTGGCAGGGGGATTCGCGGGGCCGGACTTGCCGGACAGCGGCTTCGAGGAGCCCGGCTTGCCGGAGGTCTTGGCGGCCCCGACCTCGCCCGGCCGGACCTCCCGGGCGAGCCGGTCGAGCACGGCGTTGACGAGCCCCGGCTCGTCGGCCGTGTAGAAGCTGTGGGCCACGTCGACATATTCCGAGATCGCCGCGGCGACCGGGACGTCGCGGCGGAACATCAGCTCGTAGGCGCCCGCCCGCAGGATCGCCCGCAGGACGATCTCGATGCGCCGCAGCGGCCAGCCCTGGGCGAGGGCCTGATCGAGCTTCGTGTCGATCGCCCGCTGCTCCTCGACCGTACCGCGCAGCAGGTCGCGGAAGAAGGCGGTCTCGGCCGGGGGATGGACGATCCCGTCGATCTCCCGGCCGATCCAGAAGGCCTCGAACTCGGCAAGGGCGTCGAGGACGCCCTTGCCGGAAATGTCCATCTCGTAGAGCGCCTGCACAACGGCGAGGCGGGCGCCGGTGCGCGGGCTGATCTTGGCGGTCGCGCCGGCGGGCTCGGTGGCGGCTTCGGGCTGGGGGTCGGTGGTCCCGGTCATCTGGATATCCGTCATCGCGGGCGGGCGGACTCGGCGGACCGCTTCAGGGCGAGCACGGCGAGCGCCGCCTCGGCCGCGCCGCCGCCCTTGTTCATCTCGGCGACCCGGGCACGGGCGAGCGCCTGCGCCTCGGTCTCGACCGTGAGGATGCCGTTGCCCAGGGGCACGCGGCGCTGCACCGACAGGTCCATGAGCGCCCGGGCGCTCTCGCCGGCCACGATGTCGTAATGGCCGGTCTCGCCGCGGATCACGCAGCCCAGGGCCACCACGGCGTCGTAGGAGCCCGCGTCGAGCAGGATCGCCGCCGCGGCGGGGATCTCCAGGGCGCCCGGCACCGTCACCACGGTGGCCCGCGCGGAGGCCGCCTCGATCGCCGCCAGGGCGCCGGCGAGGAGTTCGTCGGCGAGGGCGTCGTAGTAGCGCGCCTCGATGACGAGGATCCGGGCGCCGGCCAACGCCGGGTCGGTGGGCTTGGGCGCCGAATCGGCGCGGGTATGGGCGACCATGGCTCTCGTCCGGCCGGGTATTCGGGGGTTGGCAGGCGGCGCATCGGGCGCCCGCTTCGGGGAGGACGGTTAGACCGAAGCGGCCGGCGCCACAAGCGGCGCGGGCGTGCGGTTCAAGGGGGGCCGCCCCGCGTCGCGTGCCGTGCCGGGTTCCGGATCGCCGTCGGCCGGCGCCGCCCGCCTCCCGGACAGGGCGTCGTGTCACCGACATTCCCTGTCCCGGGATCGCGCGCCAACGGGTGCCTGGCCGGGGGCCGGCGCGGGAGGCGGTCCGGGCGCTTCGCGAAAACCTACCGCACCAACGGCGGCAGCGGCGACGGTGTCCCCTCCGGCAGGGCCGTGCGGGCGACGTTCATGGTCATGGCGAGCAGCGCGTAGTAGCCGTTGATGCCGGCGAGATCGATGGCCCCCTGCTCCCCGAATCGCGCCACCAGGGCCGCATAGGTCGGGTCGCTCACAGCCCGGTTGTGCGTCAGCTCGGTCGAGAACGCGTAGGCCAGCGCCTCGTTGGCGCTCATCGTGTCGGGGCGGCGCCCCTCGGCCAGCGCCTGCGCGGTTTCGGGCGCGACGCCGGCCTTCAGGGCGATCGGGTGATGGATGTGCCACTCGACCGGCTGGCTCCACGCCCGCGCGACGATGAGGATCGCGAACTCGCTGATCCGCAGCGGCAGGACGCTGCCGTAGCGCAGGTAGAGCCCCATCCGGCTCGCGCAGAGCATCAGCTCCGGGCTGCGCAGCAGCGGCACGAACGGTCCGAAGACCGGAACGCCGCGCTCGGCCTGGAAGGCCGCCGCGGCCGCGGCCTGCGCCTCGGAAAGGCTGTCGGCCGGAATTTCCGGCATGCGCTCCGCGCTGGCCTGCTCACCGCCCATGTGTTTCCACTCCCCAGCGTCGTCCCCGGCACGCGGCGTGCTCTGGATTTCCGGTGCCCGTGCGCCTAGACCGTTGTGGCTCACCGGCACGCTCCGCGCCCGACCGGGCCGCACTTTCCAACGCCAGCGAGGCTTACGGCTTTGGCCCTCCCCGTCAACGAACGCCGGCGCATCATGCTGCTCACGGGCGCGAGCCGGGGCATCGGTCACGCCACCGTCAAGCGCTTCTCGGCCGCGGGCTGGCGGGTGATCACCTGCTCGCGCCACGCCTTCCCGGAGAACTGTCCCTGGGAAATGGGTCCCGAGGACCACCTGCAGGTCGATCTCGCGGACGCGCAGGACACGATCCGCGCCGTCGAGGAGGTCCGGGGCCGGCTCGCCGCCGAGGGCGGGGTCCTGCACGCGCTCGTCAACAATGCCGGCATCTCGCCGAAGGGACCGGACGGCGAGCGCCTCGGCGCCCTGGCCACGGAGTTCGACGCGTGGCAGCGGGTGTTCCAGGTCAACCTCTTCGCCACGATCCTTCTGGCCCGCGGCCTGCGCGACGAGCTCGCCCGGGCCAAGGGCTCGATCGTCAACGTGACCTCGATCGCGGGATCGCGCGTCCACCCCTTCGCGGGCGCCGCCTACGGCACCTCCAAGGCCGCCCTCGCCGGCCTGACCCGCGAGATGGCCGCCGATTTCGGGCCGCTGGGCGTGCGGGTGAACGCGATCTCCCCCGGCGAGATCGACACCTCCATCCTGTCGCCGGGCACCGAGAAGCTCGTGGAGCAGATCCCGCAGCGCCGGCTCGGCACCCCGGACGAGGTCGCCAAGGCGATCTACTTCCTGTGCACCGACGCCTCGTCCTACGTGAACGGGGCCGAACTCCACATCAACGGCGGCCAGCACGTTTGACCAGACCGCGTGCCGCCTCGGTCGCGACGGCCACGGCCCGGCATCCGGTGCCGGACCGGCGCCGTCTCGGGATCCTGCTGGGCTTGGTGCTGTGCTTGGCACCGGTGGCGCACGCGCGGGCGGAGCCCGGGATCCGGATCCTCGACCTGCCCTTCAAGGTGCGGGCGCTGCGCGGCTCCCGCAGCGAGGCTGCGGTCTCGGTGGCGACCTCCGGGCTCCTGCCGATCACAGGCGCGAAGATCGGTCGGCAGGCCGGCGACGAGGAGAGCGCGCCGATCGCCGTGGTCTGGGGCGACGAGGGCGGTGCCGTGCTGGCCCTCGCGGAGGGCCGCGTCACCGTCCGGCCGATCGGGCCGGAGGCGGTGGAGGGACTGACCGCGGCCGAGACGCCCCGCGGCGCCCTGCCGGGCTCGCGCCGGGCTCTCTCAGGCCCCTTGAGCGCCTATCTCACCGGGCGCACCCGCGCCCCCGACGGCGGCGCGGCCGCGGCCGTCCTGACCATCCGCGAGCGCCAGCCGATGGCGGTCAGCACCGATCCGAAGCCCGTCCCGGTAACGACCGTGACGGTGCCGGCGGGAGGCGAGGCGGTCTTCGCGCCCCTGCGGCCGCGCCTGCTGCGCCTCGCGGGTCGTCCGGCGCTCCTGGCGGCCACGCTGTCCGGTACGGAGGCCGGCGGCCTCGTGCTGATCGACCGGCCCACGGACGATCCCGGCACGCCCTGGTCGGTCACGGCCCGCACGCCGCCCCAGCCCGGCCCACCCCTGAAGATCGCGGGCATCGCCGATTTCTCCGGGTCGGGAGACCTCCAGGCCGCGACGGTCAGCGGCCGCGGCAGACTGCAACTCTGGACGCTGCACCCCGACAGGATCGAGCCTGCCGGCGAGGCCGCAGGCTACGCCGCCGGCGAGGGCGACTCGGATCTCGCCGTCGCGGTCGCCTGGGGCGGCCCCGAACTCGTGCTCCCGGTGGCGGGTCGCCCCGAGATCGCCGTCGTGGCGGCCAAGGGCGGCCTGCACGAGCGGTTGCGCGTGACGCTCCCGGCCCCCGCCGAGACCGGCATCGTGGTGCTCGGCGAGGGCGCGACGGAACGGCTCCTCGTCGGCCTCGCCGACGGGCGGGTGGCCGTGGTCGCCCCCGATGGGGGCACGCCGTGACCGCGGCGGCGTCGGACGCCGACGGCCGCCTGTTCCCGGCCCGGCCCTTCGTGGGTGCATCGATCGCGGTGATCCGGGACGACTGCGTCCTGCTGGCGGCGCGGGCCAACGAGCCGATGCGCGGCGTCTGGACGCTGCCGGGCGGTCTCGTGGAGGCGGGCGAGTCCTTGGCCGCGGCGGCCCTGCGCGAATTGTCCGAGGAGGTCGGCCTGACCGCCGACGTGGTCGGCGTGCTCGCACCCACCGAGATCATCGTCCGGGACGAGGCCGGCCGCGCCCGTCATCACTACGTCGTCCACCCGCATGCCGCCCTCTGGCACGGCGGCGAGCCCGTGGCCGGCCCCGAGGCCCTCGGAACCCGATGGGCCACGCTGGCGGAGGTCGCCGTCCTTCCGACCACGCCCGGACTGGTCGAAACCCTGCGCGAGGCCTTCGCGCGGGTGGAGGCGCACGGGGCGGCACGGGGAGAGGATCGCGTGCCCATGCGGGGCGGGGAGGCGACGGCGTGAGGCGCCCGGGGACGGTCCTGTGCCTGCTGGCGATCCTGTCCGGGCCGGTCTGCGCGCCGGCCCTGGCGCAGCAGCGGTCGGGGCGCGCCGCCACGCCCGCCGCCAAGGAAACGCCGAAGGAAACCTCCAAGGAGGCGAACACCGCCGCGGACGTGCCCGCGCCCTACGATCGCGACCTGATGCGCATGTCGGAGATCATCGGAGCCCTGGCCTTCCTGCGCGGCCTGTGCGGCGCCCCCGATGCCGCGGACTGGCCGGCCCGCATGAAGGCGCTGATCGAATCCGAGGGCGTGACGCCCGTCCGCCGCGACCGTCTGGCCGGCGCCTACAACCGCGGCTATCGCGGCTACGCGCTGACCTATCGGGTCTGCACCCCGGCCGCCCACGAGGCGGCCGCCCGGTACGTCGCCGAGGGCGACCGGCTGTCGCATGCCCTGGCCGGCCGTTTCGGAGGGTGATGCAGGCGCGACACACCTGTCGGGGATGCCGGGGAAGCGTCGTATTTGAGCGCCCGCGTTAACCGATCCGAAATTCCCGGCTGGCCGAGGCGCCGGGACCCGCCTATCATCCGTTGTGTCCGCCGGGTCTTGTGCCCGGCGCAATGGAAGTATCGGGCCATGCAGCACATCTCTCACACCGCCCCCGTCGAGGTCGATGTCGAGGAGAAACGCGTCGCGCTGAGTTACGTCTCGGAAGCGTTCGCGGAAGGCTGCCTCGATGGACTTGACGGTGACTGCATGGCCCAGGCCGCCCTGTTCGCGGCTTTTCAGGAACTCGTGACCACGTACGGTGAGGAAGCGACGGCCCGTTACGCGGAAGGATTCCCGGAGCGCATCCGCGGGGGCGCCTTCACCACGACCCTCCAGCATTGAGCGCGTGAACGCGGACGGTTGAGACGCGGGCGGCCAGCGACTACGTCCCGGGCACGCGGTTCGGTCCACCGGACCATCCGCCGCCCGAGGAACACCCGCTTATGCCCGTCGCCCTGCTGCCGGACCGCGCCCTGGTCACCGTCACCGGACCGGACGCCACGACGCTGCTCCAGGGCGTCCTGACCTGCAACGTCGAGACGCTCCAGCCCGGCGAGGCACGCCTCGGCGCCCTGCTGAGCCCCCAGGGCAAAATCCTGTTCGACTTCCTGGTCTCGCGGATCCCGGACGGATTCCGGCTCGACGTGCGCGCCGACCGGGCGGCCGACCTCGCCAAGCGCCTCACCCTCTACCGGCTGCGCGCGCAGGCGACGATCGCCGCCGACCCGACCGTGGCGGTGGCAGCCGCCTGGGCTGGCGCCGTGCCGCCCGCCGCCGAGGCCCTGGCCGATTCCCGGCAGGTCGATCTCGGCGCCCGCCTGTACGCCGCCGAGGGCGCCTTCTCGGCCGACGGCGACGCGGCCGGCTATCATGCCCACCGCATCGCCCTCGGGGTGCCGGAGGGCGGGCGCGACTACGCCTTCGGCGACGCGTTCCCGCACGAGGCGCTGATGGACCAGCTCGGCGGCGTCGATTTCCGGAAGGGCTGTTATGTCGGCCAGGAGGTGGTCTCGCGCATGCAGCACCGGGGCACCGCCCGGACCCGGATCCTGGCCGCCGCCTACGCGGATGCCGCGCCCGCGCCTGGAACCGAGATCACGGCCGGCGGCAAGGTGATCGGTACCACGGGCAGCGCGGCGGGGTCGCGCGGCCTCGCCACGGTCCGCCTCGACCGCCTCGGCGACGCGCTGGCGGCCGGAGAGACGCCGCGGGCGGGCGATCAACCCGTGACGCTGGAACGGCCCGGCTGCGCGAGCTTCGCGATGCCGGACGCAGCGGCGGCGCGTGCGGCAGACTGAGTTCGGATCGCGCCGCGTCCTGCGGCGTATCCACCCCGGCGGGCTCAATGGGTTGGGGCACTCGGGAAGGCTCTCCCAACATCCGAGACCGACCGGTTCGCCCGGCGCGCGTACGGTCGACCGGGCGCGCACCGGGCGAAGCGAAGGCGGGTTCGGCCGCTCGTCCGAGCGCGCGATCGTGGCCGTCCCTTCACCCCCTCGTTCCGGAGAGGAAGCATGTTCACCCACGTCATGATCGGCAGCAACGACCTGGAGCGCGCCCGGGATTTCTACGACGCCACCTTCGCCGCGTTGGGTGGCAGGCCCGGCAAGATGGATGCGAGAGGCAGGCTGATCTACACGCACGAGGGCGGTCGGCTGATGATCACGACGCCGATCGACGGCAAGCCCGCGACCGCGGCCAACGGCGGGACGATCGGGATCGCCGCAGCGAGCCGAGACCACGTCCTGGCGTGGCACGCGGCCGGGACCGCGCATGGCGGCACCGCGATCGAGAGCCCGCCCGCCGAGCGTCCCAACGGGTCTTTCGTCGCCTATCTTCGCGATCCGGATGGGAACAAGCTTACCGCACGGTCCAAGGCGACGGCGTAACGCGAGCGGCACCGGCCGCCGCGGAATTCCTCCTCCACGCCTCGGGGGGAGCCTCGGCGAGCGGACGTACTGAGCGACCGCCGGCTCGCGGCGTCTGTCGCGATGACGGCCTTCGACCGATGGCGTTCCGCTCCTGTTCTCGTTACACCGTGCAGATGTCCGAGACCGGCCTGATCGATCACTCCGATGGCTGCCCGCGTTGCTGGTGGGCTGGCCTCGACCCGCTCTACGTCGCCTATCACGACACCGAATGGGGCGTTCCCGAGCATGACGGCCGCGCCCTCTACGAGAAGCTGATCCTCGACGGCTTCCAGGCCGGCCTGTCCTGGATCACCATCCTGCGCCGGCGCGAGGGCTTTCGCGACGCCTTCGCGGGCTTCGATCCGGAGCGGATCGCGCGCTTCACCGAGGACGACGTGGCCAGGCTGATGGGCGACGCCCGCATCATCCGGAACCGCGCCAAGATCCAGGGGACCGTTGCGGGCGCGCGGGCATGGCTGCGGATCGAGGAGCGGGGTCCCGGCTTCTCGCGCTTCCTTTGGGATTTCGTCGACGGCCGGCCGATCCAGGGCATCGCCCGAACCCGTGCGGAGATCGCCACCGAGACGCCTGTCTCCCGGGCGATCGGCAAGGCCCTGAAGGCGGAGGGGTTCTCCTTCTGCGGGCCGACCATCGTGCACGCCTTCATGCAGGCGGTCGGCATGGTCAACGACCACCTCGTCGGCTGCCACCGGCACGGACCCTGCGCCGAACACGGACGATCCCGGTGAGCGAGGCGCCCCGCGCCTGGCAGCGCATGCTCTCCGGCCGGCGCCTCGACCTCCTCGACCCGGCGCCCGGTGACATCGAGATCGCCGACATCGCCCACGGCCTCGCCCGGGTCGCCCGCTGGAACGGCCAGACCCACGGGCCGCACGTCTTCTCGGTCGCCCAGCACAGCCTGCTGGTCGAGGCGGTGGGCCGCCACCTCGACGTCGCCTGCACCGATTCCGAGGGGCTGGAGCTGCTGCTGCACGACGCACCGGAATACGTGGTCGGCGACATCGTCTCGCCGCTGAAGGTCGCCATCGGGGATGCCTATCGCGGCATCGAACTGCGCCTGCTGGCCGCGGTCCGCCGCCGCTTCGGCCTGGCCGCCCCGACGCCGGCGCTCGCCCGCCTCGTGAAGCGGGCCGACCGGATCGCCGCCCACGTGGAGGCCATCCGCCTCGCCGGGTTCGCGCAGGACGAGGCCGAGCGCTATTTCGGCTCTTCGATCGTCCTGCCCGAACCGGTCCTGGCCCTCGCCGAGCCGTGGCCGACCGCCGAGGCCGGGATGCGGTTCCTCGCGCGGTTTCGCGCGCTGTGCCCGGACTGACGAACTCCGCCCTCGATCCGTCACGATCACAGGTCACTGGCGCGCCCACCATGCCCAGCCTCCACGTCTGCCCGCTCTCGCGCCTGCCCGAGACCGTCGCCGCCACCGGCGCGAGCCACGTGCTCACGCTCATCAATGTCGGCACGCCGCTGGAGCGGCCGGCCGTGATCGACGCCGGGAACCACGCGGTTATCGGGGTCAGCGACATCGCGAGCGCGCGGGACGGCCATGTTTTGCCAGCTGAAGAACATGTGGCCCGCATGCTCGACTTCATCCGCGCCTGGCCGCGGGAGAAGCCTCTCGTGATTCACTGCTACGCCGGGATCAGCCGCTCCACCGCGGCGGCCTACATCGCGGCCTGCGCGCTGGCGCCGGAGCGGGATGAGGCGACCATCGCTGACGCGCTGCGGGCCGCCTCGCCCTCGGCGACCCCCAACCCCCTCTTCGTAGCCATCGCCGACCGCATGCTCGGACGCGACGGCCGCATGGTCGCGGCGATCGCGCGCATCGGCCGCGGCGCCGACGCGTTCGAAGGCACGCCGTTCAGCTTGGCGCTCGCATGAACGGTCCCGGAGCCGACGGCGTTACGGGGGTGCCCGCATTCCGCGACCTGCGGCCGAGTGTGGCGCAAACGCCGCCGCCCGGCGCCAAAACGATGCGGATCCGGCCGGCCGGGCGGGCTCCCGGGTTGTGGGCACCGGGTTTCGCGCCGTACAACCACCCCCAAAGGAAGTATCTGGGATGAGTGCGAGCAGACCCGAGGTGGCCCCCGCCGCCGGCGACCTGCCCTTCGAGAAGGCGCTGGAACAGCTCGAGGAAATCGTCCGCCGGCTCGAGCGCGGCGACGTGCCGCTCGACGAGTCGGTGGCGATCTACGAGCGCGGCGAGGTGCTGAAGAAGCATTGCGAGGCGCTCCTCAAGCGGGCCGAGGCGCGGATCCAGCGGATCACGCTGGGCTCCGACGGGCGCCCCGAGGGCGTTGCCCCACTCGACATGTCCTGAGGCTCGGCGATCAAACCGATCCCATCCGTTAGAGGTTGATGCCGTGGCAATTACCCCCGAGCAGAGTGCGCTTCTCGATCGTGTCCCGAATCCGGCGGCGTTGCGGCGTTTGCCGGAGTCGGATCTTCCGGCGGTTGCGGAGGCGGTCCGGGCCGAGATGATCGACGCGGTGTCGATCACCGGCGGCCATCTGGGCTCGGGTCTCGGGGTGGTCGAGCTGACGGTTGCGCTGCACCACGTGTTCGACACGCCCGACGACCGGATCGTCTGGGACGTCGGCCACCAGTGCTACCCGCACAAGATCCTGACCGAGCGGCGCGACCGGATCCGCACGCTCCGCCAGGGCGGGGGCCTGTCGGGCTTCACCAAGCGCAGCGAGAGCGTCTACGACCCGTTCGGCGCGGCCCACTCGTCCACGTCGATCTCGGCCGCGCTGGGCATGGCGGTCGCCCGCGACCTCGACAACGCCGCCGCCAAGCAGAAGAACCGCCCGCAGAAGCGCCGCAACGCCATCGCGGTGATCGGCGACGGCTCGATGTCGGCCGGCATGGCCTACGAGGCGCTCAACAACGCCGGCGCCCTGCACTCGCGCCTGATCGTCATCCTCAACGACAACGACATGTCGATCGCCCCTCCGGTGGGCGCCATGTCGGCCTACCTCGCCCGGCTCGCCTCGGGGGGCGCCTACCAGTCCCTGCGCGAGACCGCCAAGCAGCTCGGCAAGCTCCTRCCCAAGGCGCTCTACCAGCGCGCGGCGGCGGCCGAGGAATACGCCCGCTCGCTGGTGGTCGGCGGCGGCACGATGTTCGAGGAGATGGGCTTCCACTACGTCGGCCCCGTCGACGGGCACAACCTCGACCACCTGCTGCCGGTGCTCAAGAACGTCCGCGACGCCGAGCACGGCCCGATCCTGCTGCACGTGGTCACCCGCAAGGGCAAGGGCTACGCGCCGGCCGAGGCCAGCGCCGACCGCTACCACGGCGTGGTGAAGTTCGACGTGGTCTCGGGGGTGCAGGCCAAGGCCAAGCCGAACGCGCCGGCCTACACGCGGGTGTTCGGCGAGAGCCTGATCAAGGCGGCCGATGCCGACGACAAGGTCGTGGCGATCACCGCGGCGATGCCGGGGGGCACGGGCATCGACCTGTTCGGCAAGGCGCATCCGGACAAGACCTTCGACGTGGGCATCGCCGAGCAGCACGCGGTGACCTTCGCGGGCGGCCTGGCGACGGAGGGCTACCGGCCGTTCGTGGCGATCTACTCGACCTTCCTGCAGCGGGCCTACGACCAGGTGGTGCACGACGTGGCGCTGCAGAACCTGCCCGTGCGGTTCTGCCTGGACCGGGCCGGCCTGGTGGGGGCGGACGGGGCGACGCATGCGGGCGCGTTCGACCTGGCGTATCTGTGCTGCCTGCCGAACATGACCGTGATGGCGGCCGCCGACGAGGCCGAGCTGGTGCACATGGTGGCGACCGCGCACGCCCACGACTCAGGCCCGATCGCGCTGCGCTACCCGCGCGGCGAGGGCGTGGGGATCGAGCTTCCGGAGCGGGGCGAGGTGCTGCCGATCGGCAAGGGCCGGGTGGTGCGCCGGGACGCGGAGGCGCGGGTGGCGATCCTGTCGCTCGGCACGCGGCTCGCCGAGGCGCTGAAGGCGGCCGACACGCTGTCCGAGCAGGGCGTTGCGGTGACGGTGGCGGATGCGCGCTTCGCCAAGCCGCTGGACGAGGCGCTGATCCTGGATCTGGCGCGGGACCACGAGGTCCTGCTGACGATCGAGGAGGGCTCGCGGGGCGGGTTCGGCGCGATGGTGCTGCATCTCCTCGCGGAGAAGGGCGCGCTGGACGCGGGCGGGGTGCGGGTGCGGACGCTGACGCTGCCGGACACCTACCAGGACCACGACAGCCCGGAGAAGATGTACGCCGAGGCCGGGCTCGACGCCAAAACCATCGTCAAGACCGCCCTCGATACGTTGCCGGCGGCTTCCGGCAAGGCCGAGCCGGCAAGCAACGTGGTGAGCGTGCGCCGCCGCCCGCGCTGACGCCACGGTCTGCAACGGTTCTCCCGACCACACACCTCATCCTGAGGCGGCGAAGCGCAGCGTAGCCCTCGAAGGAGCCCTCCAGCGGTCTCGCGATCCCTGGAGTGCTCCTTCGAGGCCCGCTGGCGCGGGCACCTCGGGATGAGGGCGTGGAAGGGAGGCTCGGGCTGATTGCCCTACCCCAGGGCCTGCGCCACCGCCTTGCCGCAGACCTGCGTGTCGGCGTTGCCGCCGAGGTCGCGGGTGCGCAGCGTCCGCTCGGACAGCACCCGTTCGATCCCGCCGACGATCTCGGCCGCCGCCGCGTGCTCGCCGAGATGCTCCAGCATCATCGCCCCCGACCAGATCTGGCCGATCGGGTTGGCGATCCCCTGACCGGCGATGTCCGGCGCCGAGCCGTGGACCGGCTCGAACACCGAGGGGTGCACCCGCTCCGGGTTGATGTTGCCGGACGGCGCGATGCCGATCGTGCCCGTGCAGGCCGGGCCGAGGTCCGACAGGATGTCGCCGAACAGGTTGGAGGCGACCACCACGTCGAACCGGTCCGGGTTCAGGACGAAATGCGCGGTCAGGATGTCGATGTGGTACTGATCCCAGCGCACGTCCGGGTAGGCCTCGGCCACCGCCTTCACTCGCTCGTCCCAGTACGGCATGGTGATCGAGATGCCGTTCGACTTCGTGGCCGAGGTCAGGTGCTTCTTCGGTCGCTTCTGGGCAAGCTCGAAGGCGAATTTCAGGATCCGGTCAGTCCCGTAACGGGTCATGATGGTCTCCTGCAGGGCGAATTCCCGGTCGGTGCCGGCGAACATCCGCCCGCCCGCGTTCGAGTATTCACCCTCGGTGTTCTCGCGGACCACCCAGAAGTCGATGTCGCCGGGCTTGCGGTCGGCCAGCGGGCACTTCACCCCCGGCATCAGCCGCACCGGGCGCAGGTTCGCGTACTGGTCGAATTCCCGCCGGAACAGGATCAGCGAGCCCCAGAGGGAGATGTGGTCGGGCACCCGCTCGGGCATGCCGACGGCGCCGAAATAGATCGCGTCGTGGGTCTCGATCCGCGCCTTCCAGTCCTCAGGCATCATCCGGCCGTGCGCTTCGTAATAGTCGCAGCTGGCGAAATCGAACCAGTCGAGCTGGAGGCTGAAGCCGTGCCGCTTGGCCGCCTGCTCCAGCACGCGCACGCCCTCGGGCACCACCTCCTTGCCGATACCGTCGCCTGGGATCACCGCGATGCGGTAGTGGCGCTGCTGGCTGTTCTCTGGGGCGGCCATGAATCCTCCACGCGTTTCGAAGAGCGGGCCTCTGCGAGCCCGGGTCGTCGGCGTCAGGTGATTGGTCCGCGCCGGGATCGGGTCAACACCCCGGCCTGACAATCAGTCGGTTTCGCCCGCCATGGCCCGGCGCTGGCGGTCGAGTTCATCGCTGTAACGCTTGAGCGTGTGGCTCTCGGTCAGCAGGCCGAGCACCTTCCGGGTCTCGGCACTCTCGACCACCGCGAGGGCCTCGCTCTCCGTCCGGTCGAAGGCGGCGGCGGCGTCCTTGGCGTTCATGCCGGGCGTGAGGAAGTCGCCGGCGTGCAGGAGCAGGTCGGCGAGGACCGGCTGCGCGTCGGCGGCGGAGTCCCGGGCGGCCGCGTGGGCCTCCGGGACGTTCACGATGCCGGCGTAGCGCCCGCCTCCGTCGACGGCGATCACCCGGGAGGGCGAGCCGAGGGGATGCGCGCGCAGGAAGGTCGCCATCGGCGTGTCGACCGCCACGGTGCCGGGATTGCGGCGCATGAGCCGGCCGACGGTGAGCGACCGGATCCAGCCGACATCGTGGGGGCTGCGGATGSTYTCGCCACGCARRTGGAAGCGCCAAGTGGCGAAGGAGTAGCCGAAGGTCTTGCGGACGGTCAGCGAGGACGCGATCACCGCCGCCAGCACGACGCCGGTGATCGGCAGGCTGCCGGTGACCTCCAGCGCCAGGAACGTCATGGTCAGCGGGCCGCCGATGATCGCCACGGCGAGCGCGCTCATGCCGATCACCGCGTAGGCGAGCGGCGTGAGGCCGAAATCCGCCAGCGGCGGCACCAGCACGGGGGCCAGGGCGGCGAACAGCTTGCCCGCGATGGCACCGAGGAACAGGGAGGCGAAGAACAGGCCGCCCCGGAATCCCGAGCCGATGGAGATCGCCGAGGCGGTGGCCTTGGCGGCGAACAGCCCGGCCAGGGCCGCGATGCCGTGCCCCTGCCCCTCGGCGGCGAAGTGCATGTGCAGGGCGCCGTGGCCGCCCGAGAGCACCTGGGGGGTCGCCAGCAGCGCCAGCGCGCCGACGCAGAGCCCCCCGAAGGCGGGGGCCGCCACCCGCGGCACGCCGGACGCCTGGACCAGGCGCTCGACCAGGGTGACCCCGCGCATGATCAGGATGCCCAAGCCCGCGCAGACCAGCCCGAGGGCGAGGCTCGGCAGGATCTCCAGGCTGGTGACGTGCGAGGTCGTGACCGCCTGCATGTCGCCGAGATCGACGAGCGGCTGGGCCGCAATCAGCGACCGGGAGATCAGGTTGCCGCAGAGCGCCGCCACGACCACCGGCGTCAGGGTGGCGATGGAATAGGTGCCGATGATCAGCTCGAAGGCGTAGAAGGCCCCGGCGAGCGGCGCGCCGAAGCCGGCCGCGATGGCCCCGGCGGCGCCGCAGCCCACGAGGGTGCGCAGGTCGCTGCGCCGCACCTCGAAGGCGATGCCCAGCCGCGAGGCGAGCCCGGAGGCGATCTGCGTGTAGCCGGCTTCGAGGCCGACCGAGGCGCCGGACCCGTTCGAGAGCACGTTCTGGAGGGCGAGGTAGAGGCTGTCGCGCAGGGACATGCGGCCGCCATGCAGGGCGTTGGCCTCGATCGGATCGATGGCGGGGCGCTTGCGCGGGCCGCGGACATAGTTGGCGGCGACGATCAGGAGGCCGAGGACGGCGCCGCCCAGGCAGGGGCCGACGAGGAGGAGCACCGGCGACACGGCATCGACGGCGCTGAGCCGCGCGCCCACGGGCAGCTGATACAGGGCCTCGCGCAGGGTCTGGGTGATCCAGGTCATGGCCGAGACCGCCACGCCGGCGACGCATCCCACCAGGGTCGCCAGGGCGACGAGTCCCCCTTCGCTCCGGCGGACGAGGCTGCGGAGGCGTCCGGGGGCCTGGACGAGGCGCATCCCGGCCCAGTGCCGGCGGTCCCGGCCGGCCGGCCGGGCCGGACGATGGGCGAGCCCCTCGGTGGGCGCCCTGCCCCCGCCGGCGCCCCCCGCTGGCTGTCGCGCACTCACGGTCCGTCCCTTCGCCTCAGGTCCGCCCGATCGGTCAGGTCGACGCATCGGTCTCGAGGGCGCAGTTACAGCCGGGTCCGATCCGGTTGCAAACGGGCGCACCGCCGCGTCGCTGGCCACCCGGCCGGGGCCGATCCCGGCGACCGACATTCACCGACTCCGCATCCCGTGCACAGATCGCCTTGAAAACCGCCGCGGCCCACGATACACCGCCCGCCAGTGCCGCCGTAGCTCAGTTGGTTAGAGCACCAGATTGTGGATCTGGGGGTCCCCCGTTCGAGCCGGGGCGGTGGTACCATCGAATCTCAACATGCTGGATGATCGGAAACCGTTTTTCTTTAACGGTTTGGAGATCGTCCGGCATGTTCCCCCTCAGCTTCTGCTCTCGATTTCAGGGTGCCAGTCTGGTGCTCTCGTGACCGCTTTTGTGACACGCGCTGAAGCTCGTCGTGCAGATCGTCGGTACGGAGGTGCGCGTAGCGACTGCTCATCTGGAGCGTCGTGTGGCCGAGGATGCGGCTGAGGCGGTAGAGGTCGCCCCCCTCCTGTACGAACCACGACGCGAACGTGTGGCGCAGATCGTGCCTCCGAAAGTCGTCGGTTCCCGCTCTGCGACACGCGTTCTCGAACGCCTTGCGCGGGTTCCCGATCCGGCTCCCGTTAGCCTTGCAGAATAGGTAGGCCGACCGTGGCCGCGACCGTTGCTCCAGAATCTCGCTGATCGTGGTGAGCGCCACAGCGGAGAAATGGTTTAGGCTTTGCCTCGGGCGTCTCGACCCGACCGGCGGCGTTTCGGAGGTGATCACAGGCGAATCGCCGATCAAGCACGCCGCGCTGCGGTGCTGCTCAAGCCGGCCGACCACGGGCGAAACTTGCGACGGTCGGAAGTTTGGTTGAGGGGTGGGCGCGTCAGCGCCCACCCGCTCGTGATGGGTCGGCCCAGGCAGCACCTGCGGTCCTCAGCCTCGCCGGGCTCGGCCTACGGGCCTCGGGCCGCCGCGACCGACCCATCATGTCTCTCGATTGCCTCCCGGATCGAGGCGAGCACATGGATCGCACTGGAGGGAAAAAGAGGAGACCTCACCTCCAATATGAACCCTGATCTCCTGTGAGCCAGTCGGATTCCTCACGTGTCCGGCCGGGTCCGCTTACTAGATGAGGCGTGAGAAAAACGAGCCCGGACGGGAACGGGCGTGGAACGCTGCCCGGTCGAGCCGGGACCAGCCGTCTCCACCCACGTCCTCTTGAACGTCCCCACACGGTCACCCCCGCGTTCGACCAATAACTGGCGCGGACGATGCGGGCGACCATGACCTCGATGATCGGCACCAAGGGTGGGTGCGAGGATCTGGGACGAGATCGGCGTCGAGGGTCGGGTGAGCGGATCGGCGAGCATAGGGCGGYGAGGTGACCGCGGATGCGGGCTCCGCGTGGGCCAGCGAAGCCGATACCCCGCCCACGAGCCTGCAAGTGGAGACGGGTCGGGGAGGATGGAAGAGAATGTCAGACCGGCGCATCTGACACCTCGATTTGGCTGTACAATGGTTGTTGGGGTGAAAGCGCCTTGACTCCCACCCCGCGCCCATTCAGCGCAAATGCAGCCTTATGGCAAAAGCGTCGTTCTGGTTCTGGGTGTAAATATTCTGGTGAGCCACCCAGTCTCTCGAATCGATGATGACTGGGTTCGAATTCAGGCCGAGGCCCGCCAAATCGCGCTCCACCTGCGCCTTACTGCCCTGGATCTTCAGACCGTAAAACATTGCGTCGCCGGTTCGTATTAAAACCGGCCCACGAAACACGACGCCTTCGCGCCCGAACAGATCCGTGGCCTGCTGATTTATGGCGACGCGCTTCTGGTAATTCCAGAAGTGAAGCTCCGCTGGGCACCCGCCCCAGTTTATCGGAGCAACCATGCTGGTGCTGAAGGCAATCTTCTCGACCCAGGTGCTCTCGCAAGTCCCGCACTGATGAATTCGGACGACCGAGAAAAGGCGGCGACGCTTAGAATTGATGCTGGTCACAATATAATTTTCCAATATGGTGCGAGCGTGTATTTGAAATAGGCTTACTACATACTCGCTATGAATTCGCTTTGAATATCTATTGGCGAACTCAGATGTAAAAATTAAAAATTGCGGCTTGAGAGAAATTCTCACGACAAGAATCTGGTCGGGCGTTATCGATTCTGCCGAAGTGAGGACATGTGAGTTTAATATGGGCGGCAAAGTTCGTCGTTGGCATTCTGGTGCCGCCTCGTTTTGAGGCAAAAATACATTTCAAAAAAGATTATTTCTCAATGCATACTCGTGTTTATTCCTTGAGCGATCTCACGCGCATTCACGCCGATCCACAGACCGGGACGCGTCGCCTCGTCATGGCAGAGATCACTGACTACCATAACCTGCCCTCCTTCGCCGCCGTCCGCGATCACGTCCTCTACGAGCTTCGTTTTCCGACGCCGCAGTCCAACAAGCTGGAGAGCTACGGTTTCGTGCCGGCACTCTACGATTCGAGTAACCGCACCTTCACACGCCGGGCAGACGGACATCAGTTCACGCGCTTTGGCCAGTGGCGCAACGGTGCGCCCGAGAGCGACGCACTCAGCCTGTTCTACGCCGACGTGGACAACGCCGACTATGGCCGTCCTATCGTCACGATGCAGGAAGTCGCTAACCGCCTCGATGCACACGGTTTCGCGTATTTCATGTACACGAGCTTCAGCCATACGCCCGAGAAGCCGAAGTTCCGCGTCGTCATCGACACCGACCGAGACCTCACGCGCATCGAGATGCTGCATGTCGCCCTGTGGCTGAACTGGACTGTCTTGGGCCAGCAGGCCGACGTTTCGATCTACGACCCTGTCGATTTCGTCTTCGCGCCACCGCATGATCCAACATGTATGGAGCGCCTCAACGCTCGACCTCTCGTCGTAGATGCCGCTCTCGCGGGGCAGCGCGAGCTTGCGCAACAGTACCCCGGTAGCTGGACGAAGTACGTCGTGCAGAAGGGGCCGCGGCAGCCGTGTGCCAACCCGACGCCCGAACAGGCCGAGGCTCTGAAGCGGCATCGCGAAGACCGAACAGTCCGATCCGAAATGGGCATCGAGAATCCGGCGGTCTTCAACCCGGCCTGGGACGATTTCCACCGTCAGCGGATCACGAACGGCAGCCACTACGAGACGATGCGCTCGTTGCACGGCATGGTCTGGACCAAGACCGACGGCGCACTCAGCTACGGCGAGGTGGACGGCATCCTCCGCCAGATCGATGAGACAGATGGTGGCTACTTCATCCGGCAGCACGGCGAGGATAAGGCCGCGGCGCTGATCGACTGGATCATGAGCCTTCCGGTCGAGGTTGACCAGGTCGAGTGGCATCCGCTGTTGGAGCGTGACGAGAGCGGCCTGACCGTGCTGGTCAAGGAGGGCGAGTGCGGACAGGGCAAGACCCGCGACGAACTCGGCCGGATCGCTCGCGAGAAGGGTCGCACTGTTTACGTGGTGGACAAGATCAGCACCATCGAGCAGCGCCGGAAGGAGTTCTTCGAGATCGCGGGCCGCGGTACGGCGATGCGTTTCCGGATTTTCGAAGCGCACAGCGAGAAGCAGGAGTGCCGCGTTCCCCTCCAGTGGCGAACATCCGGAAGGATCTCAACGTGCTGCCGGCTGGCGCGCCTGCGCTCGTGTTCGTAACCCAGGCAGCCGCCACGATGATGGATTGGCCGGCATGGGGCGACTGCGAAGTCGTGTTCGATGAGGTGCCGGACTGCTTCACCACCTTCCGCATCGACGCGAAGAACCACGCCGAGGTGCTGCGCCGCTACGTTCACGCCGAGATCGATGATTGGGGTTGCTACAACTTGGGCTCGACCGGTGCCGGACAGGAACTCGCGCGTGCCACCGACGTGGACGACTACGACCGCGTCCATCACAGACTGTGCGTGTTGCTGGCCAAGCCGAATACCCACGTGTGGGTGAAGCGGAAGGCGTGGGACGATCCCACCGAGGGTGGCCGGCTGGAGTTCTTCGCCGTCACCTCACCGCTGAACCTCAGCCATTTCCGCAGCGTACGGCTGCTCGGGGACGAGGCGATGAAATCCGTGACGGTCAAAACTTGGATGGAGAAATGGGGCGTCAGATTCCAGCCCATCGAGTTTGAGCGTCGCAAGCGCCTCATACCTACCGCGCAGCGGGTCACGATTCGGTATTTCTCGGAGCACCGCGACAGTTCACTCACTCGCTTTCGCGAGAGAGGGATCTGCCGCTCGAATCGGTGACCGAATGGATCAAGCAGGACGCGGGTGGCGTGCCGGTACTATGGACGGCGAATGAGAAGATGCGAGCGAAGGGCAAGCTCGATCAGCAGGACTTCATCAGTCCGAAGGCCCATGGGCGCAATGACCTCCAGCATTACAAGCGGGTGGCGTGGCTCGCGGCAATGAAGGCGAGCCAGTTCGAGGTCGGCTCGCTGCGCGAGGTCTGCGGAATGACGGCGGCCGAACTCACCGATTGGCGAGAGTTCAACGCCATGTATCAATTCGTAATGCGCGGCGTGCTGCGTGACTTCTCATCGGCCGAGCCGGCGGTTGTATACGTGTTCTCGCGCCGGCAAGCCGAGTACCTGAAGAGGCGGCTGGGCAGCACCATCGAGGAAGTGCCCAGCGTGATCGAGGACCGGCCGATTCGCTGCACTCACGAGGATGGCGCGATGACTGATGCCGAACGTCAGAAGGTGCGGTACTGGCGCGGCAAGATGAAGAAGGCGGGTGTGGGTGACGTTCGACTTTTGTCCAAGGCGTACAAGCTAAGCGAGCGTGAAGTTGTGCTATTGAACGCCACGTTCTGGAAAATACAGCAGACGAGTGAGCAGGCGAATCTGGCAGCGTAGTCAACGGGCGAGCCGCAGGCTGGATGCTTGCGGCTCTCATCGCTGTCGTCCTAGACAACTTAGGCCGAAGCGGTCAGCGCATTTCGAACCGCTACGGCGGGCTCGGCCGGCATGACGGTCAAGGCGCTCGCCTTTGGACCATCGCACCGTGCTGTCAGACCAAACGTAGGAGCGGCTCGGGTACACGTGCCGCGGCATCCCACGCGTCGATCAGCCAGGGCACACGCGACCCAGCCATCGGCTTGGCATAGAGATAGCCCTGTGCGTAGTCGCAGCCCAGCGCGACCAGATGCTCTGCCTGTCCATGTGTCTCGACGCCCTCGGCTGTAACCTTCATGCCTAAACTGCGACCTAGCCCAATAACGGCGGCCACAATGGCAGCATCCTCCGCGCTCCGCTCGACATCGCGGACGAAACTTTGGTCCACCTTGATGTGATCAACCGGAAATTGCTTCAGGTGGGTGAGCGAGGCGAAACCTGTTCCGAAATCGTCTAGGCTGATCAGAACCCCGCTGTCGTGCAGCCGCTGGAGGGTGCCTGGCACAGCCTCCGAACCGTGGCCCAGGAACACTGTCTCGGTGACCTCCACCTCGAACTGAGAAGCCGGCACCTGGGACGCGCTCAGCGCGGCGAGAATGCCGCCAGCCAGATCAGGCTTCCTGAACTCGGCTGAGGCAAAATTCACGGCTACTCGGCCGAATCCGAGACCGCGTTCGTTCCACGCGCGCATATCTGCGGTGACTTGCCGAAGAATACTATCACCGATGGCTGTGGCGAGTTCGGGGTCTTCGAACGCCGATCCGAAATAGCCGGGCGTCAGCAGCCCCTTCTCGGGATGCTGCCAGCGTGCCAGCGCCTCGAAGCCAATGATCGCTCCTGTCGAAAAGCACACCTTGGGCTGGTAGAACGGCACGATCTGTCCAGCATCGATTGCGACCCGCATCTCCGCGGCGATGCTCACGCGCCGCTCGGTCTGGGCGCGCATCTCCGGTGCGAACACGACGGAGCGGTTTCTGCCCTGGGCCTTGGCCCGGAAAAGCGCGATGTCGGCGTCCTTGAGCAGGTCGCGCGTTTCGCGGTGGTGATCCGGGAAAGCAGCCAGACCGACGCTCGCCTTGCAGGTCAGCGCGTGCCCTCGATAGGTAAAAGGCTGCCTCAGCCGCTCCAGTAGCGTCTCGGCGTAGCTTGCAGCATGCGTGAGGTGCAGCGGTTCTGTCAGGACGATGGCGAACTCGTCGCCGCCCAGGCGCGCGACCGTATCGGTTGTGCGCAGTCCCTCACCCAGACGGCTCGCCGCCTCGCTCAGTACGGCGTCGCCCGCGTCGTGCCCGAGGGTGTCGTTCACGTCCCGCAGGGTGTCGAGGTCAAACAGCAGAAGGCTCACACTCGTGCTACCCCGCTCAGCAGCAGCAAGCGCTTGCTCCAGGCGCTGATGGAATAGCCGGCGGTTCGGCAGGCCGGTGAGCGCGTCGTGATTGGCTGTGCGCCACGCATCTTCCTCGCTCCGCTTGCGCTCGGTGATGTCGAAGGTGATGCCCACGATCCGGTCGGCATCCACGCGCTCGACTGAGGCGCTAAGCCAGATCAGGCGGCCGTCAGGGTGGATGTAGCGGAATTCCCGCTGCTCACGATTCTGGCAGCCCTGTTGGACGAGACGCTCGATCTGTTCGCGATCATCCGGGTGGACACGGTCGAGGAACTGCGAGGGCGGCCCTGACTGGATGCCCAGCAGTTCCAGCGAGTTCGCGGACCGACTGCTGTAGTCCGTCTTCAGGTGGCGCTCCCAGGCCATCATTCGCCCCGCCTGCAATGCAAGCCGCAGCCGCTCCTCGCTGGCCTTGACGGCAGCATTAGCCTGACGCTGATCCGTGAGGTCGTGCATGGCACCGACCATGCGCACGGCCCGGCCCTGCACGTCGCGGATCACGAAACCGCGGTCGAGCACCTCAGCATAGTTACCATCACCCTGCGCGAAGCGGTATTCGTCGATCCAGCGATCATCGGAGCCGTCGATAGCGTTTTGGATCGACGCGACGACACGATCTCGGTCAGAGGGATGTATCCGCTCCTTCCACCAAGCACCCGTCGTGGCGATCTCGTCTTTCGCGTACCCGAAAAGGGACTGAGTCGCCTCGCTCCAGTCGATGCGATCTGAAGTCAAGTCATGATCCCAAATCGCATCCTTGGTGGCGAGCAGAGCTAAACGATAGCGCTCTTCCTGAGCACAGGTTGCCTCGGCAGCTTCCTTGCTCTGGTGAATGTCTGTGGCCGTACCTACCCACTCCCGCACATGACCGGAGTTCTCTTTGAGTGGTGCAACCCTGATGAGGGTCCACCGGAACACTCCGTCTCGGCGCAAGACCCGGAACTCACAGGAACCGGCTGATTGGGATCCGATGATCTCTCGCCATGTGGAGACCACGCGCGTCCGGTCATCGGGATGGACAGCGGTCAGCCAGCCGAAGCCCCTGTAGGCGCTCTCCGGCTGACCCGAGTAGGCTTCCCAACCGGTGCTCTCGATAACAGAGCCGTCCGGCTCCGCCCGCCAAACCATAGTCGCGCTGACCTCGATGAGCGCCCTGTAACGGTTCGCCGTCATTTGCCGGTCACGCTCAAGCTCAACAAGCGCCGTGACATCGCGTGAGATGGCCAGGATGCGACCGCGCGCGCCGCTCGGCCCCTTAAGCGGGCTCAAGGCCACATCCCACCACTTCGGATGCCCCTTGGCGGTGTGGCAGAAGCCTTGGAAGCGAGCCGCCCAACCGGCTCTGGCCTGTGCTAGGGCGAGCCGAGCCGCCGCGTTGTGCTCACCCTGCCAGAGATCGACCCAGGGTCGGCCGAGGAGCGGGCCGACATCGTCGATCTCCATCATCTTGGAGCCGCCCGCGCTCAGGAACAGCAGGTTGCCCTCGTAATCGAGCAACTTCACGCAATCCGTGCTGCTCTCCAGCATCTCCCGCAGCAGATCACCGACGAACAGCGGGTTAAGCTCGATCTGTTCAAGGGGCAGGACCAACTCACGCCGCCCAGCCTCACACGGTGTTAGGTCGGTTCCAGCATCTCCCTCGGTGTAGAGACGGAACGTGTTCCGGCCGGCGGCCTTGGCGCGGTAGAGCGCCTGATCGGCTCGGGCGTAGAGGTGATCGGGATCGAGGCCGTCGCCTGGAGCGAGCGCGACCCCTACGCTGATCCCAATCCCCGCAGGATAGCCGCCGAGATCAACTGGCGGCGACACCGCTTCGAGCAGCCGCTCCGCCAGCCGGACCGCGTCTTCGGTGCGACCCTGTCCGGTCTGGATGATCACGAACTCATCGCCCCCGAGCCGCGCAATCGTGTCCTCGATGCGCAAAACGGACTTGAGGCGTTGCGCCACGATCCGCAGCAAGGTGTCGCCGGCTTGATGACCAAGCGTGTCGTTGACCAATTTGAAACGGTCGAGATCGAGGCAGAACAGGGCAAATCCGCCGCCACTGCGCTTGGCGCGCGCGATCTCCTGATCAAGCTGCTCACGAAAGTGTAGCCGGTTAGGCAGGCCGGTCAGCGGGTCGTGACGCGCCAGACGCGTCATCTCGCACTCAGCTTCCTTGCGCTGTGAGATGTCCCGGATGACAGCGACATAACCATCGGGCTCGCCCGTGATCTGATCGCGTGTGAGGCTGAACGAGACCTCGACCCACAGCCACGTTCCATCCCGGCGGCGGTAGCGCTGCTGGGCCACGGCCTGGGCGATCTCGCCCGCTCCCAATCGCTTCAGAAGCCGCGCGTAGGCACCGACCTCATCAGGATGTACAAACGCCAGAGGATGCGTACCGACGAGGTCCTGCGGCTCAGAGCCGAGCAGGCGGCCGGCAGCCGGCGAGACGTAGCGGCGTTTTCCGTCCAGATCGGACCGGATAATCACGTCGGTGCTGTTGTCGGCCAGCAACCGGTAGTTAGCCGCGCTCTCCCGCGCATCGCGCTCTGCCCTGCGTAAGCCAAGCTGTGCGACGACGATCTCCGCCAGATCGCGAAGCTGCCCCTGCTGCTGAGATGACAGCGTCCGCGGCACGCGGTCGATGATGCACAAGGAACCGAGCTGAATGCCGGGGGCGAGAACGAGCGGCGCGCCGGCATAGAAGCGGATATGCGGCTCGCCTGTGACGAGCGGATTGGTAGCAAACCGCACATCCTGTGTGGCATCCTCGATCACCAGTACCTCGTCCGAGAGGATGGTGTATGTGCAGAAGGAGACCTCACGCGGGGTCCCGCTCACGTCCAGTCCGCACGCGCCCTTGAATCGCTGCTCGGTCTCGCCGACGAGGGACACAAGCGCGATTGGCACGCCAAAGAGTGCCCGCGCGGTCCGGCACAGGGCATTGTACTGCGCCTCCGGGCCGGAGCTTATCTCATTGAGATCGTGCAACGCCTGGAGGCGGTTCACCTCGTTTGGGTGCAACGGATACATGAGTCCTCTGGCCGAGCCAGACCACGTAGCGCAGTCTCCCATCTGGCCCGCCTTCTAGCTGGCGAATATACCTTAAGACTCGGTTTCGTTACGTCGTGGGCAGCCGTCGAAGCAGGATCACGGCCGCGGAATGACGCAGCGTGATGCCAAGAGCTTGTCACCCCAACATGTGTTGCTTTTGTCTCGTTGAACGCGTGGCATACCCTGCGCTTCCCGGCGGACCGGAAGCGGTGGGCCAGCAAAGCGAACGAGGTCGTAAGGTAATTCGTCAGGATGTCACACGCTGGAACCCACGACGCTGCCCTCGTGGCACTCTCCATCCTGATCGCTGCTGCCGCTTCCTACACCGCACTCGACCTCGCGGCGCGCATGCGTGCCACCTCAGGCTGGTCCTGTCGCGCGTGGCTCGCCACCGCCGCTCTCGCCATGGGCGGAGGCATTTGGTCGATGCACTTCGTCGCCATGCTGGCCTTCAGCCTCCCCGGCCTTGAGGTCGGCTACGATCTGCGCCTGACCCTGCTCTCGTTGGTGCTACCCATCGCGGTCACGGGGCTTGCCTTCTTCGTCGTCAATCGGCCCGGCGCAGGACCGGCTGCCCTCTGCGTGAGCGGCCTCGTTATGGGGCTCGGCATCGCCGGCATGCACTACACCGGCATGGCGGCGATGCGCATGCCAGCCGACCTACGCTACGACCACCTCTGGGTCGCCATCTCGATCCTCATCGCAATCGGCGCAGCCGTCGCCGCGCTCTGGCTCGCCTTCCAGCAGACCGGTGTGAGGCTCCGGCTCCTGGCCGCCGCGGTCATGGGCTTTGCCGTGGCGGGCATGCACTACGCCGCGATGCAGGGCTCCGTGTTCAGCGCCCATGCTCCCATGGATCATGCGCACGGCACCGCGAGCGTAAACCAAACCTACCTCGCGCTCTGGGTCACCGGCACGACCTTTCTGATCCTCGTCCTGGCGCTCGCCGCAGCCATGTTCGACCGGCACCTCTCGCAGGCATCCGAGCACGAGGCCGCGGCCCTACGCGCGAGTGAGGAGCGCTTCCGCCTTCTGCTCCAGGGTGTGAAGGACTACGCCATCTTCATGCTCGACACTGAGGGCCGGATCGCCAACTGGAACGCAGGGGCTGAGCGCATCAAGGGCTACTCGGCCCAGGAGATTATCGGCAGCCACCTGTCTCGCTTCTACACGCCGGAGGACCTACAGGTCGGCTTTCCCGCAGCCGCGCTTGAGACCGCAGCCCAGGAGGGGCGATTCGAGGCCGAGGGCTGGCGGGTGCGCAAGGACGGCAGCCGCTTTTGGGCCAACGTGGTGATCGACGCGATCCGCGACGAACAGGGGCAGCTTGTAGGCTTCGCAAAAGTCACGCGCGACATCACCGAGCGCAAGCAGGCCCAGGAAGCTCTGGATCAAACCCGTGAAGCGCTGGCCCAAGCTCAGAAGATGGAGGCGGTGGGCCAACTCACGGGAGKGGTCGCGCACGACTTCAACAACCTCCTCATGGCGGTTCTCGGCAGCCTCGAACTGCTGCGGAAACGGCTGCCGGACGACCCGAAGCTCACACGCCTGCTCGACAATGCGGTTCAGGGCGCACAGCGCGGTGCTGCCCTGACACAGCGGATGCTGGCCTTTGCGCGACGGCAGGAGCTTACCCCAAAGGCGGTTGACCTGCCTCAACTCGTGCAGGGTATGACGGACCTGCTCCAGCGCTCGATTGGACCGCGGGTGCGCATCGAGACCCACTTCCCGCTTGGCCTACCGCGCGTGATGGTGGACGCGCATCAGTGTGAACTGGCGCTCCTCAACCTCACCGTGAACGCGCGCGATGCCATGCCCGAGGGCGGCACGATCACGATTGGAGGTCGAGAAGCGAGCGAGGAGGACGCGTCTGATTTGCCGGCAGGCCGTTACGTTTGCTTCTCGGTTGCGGACACCGGCACTGGCATGGATGGGGAGACCCTTGCTCGCGCGCAAGAGCCGTTCTTCACCACTAAAGGTGTCGGCAAGGGCACAGGGCTTGGTCTCTCGATGGTGCAGGGCTTAGCAGCGCAGTCAAATGGCCGTCTTTCGCTCAGGAGCCGTGTCGGCGTGGGGACCACCGCGGAGATGTGGTTTCCGGTGGCTAAGGCGGCGGTGGTACGAGCCGAGCCTGCGAGCGCCGTGCCTCTATCTCGTGTGCCGACGCGATCCCTGACCGTGCTGGTCGTCGATGATGATCCGCTGGTGCTGGAAAACACGGTGGCGATGCTGGAGGACTTAGGTCATCGCGTCATTCAGGCTCGGTCGGGCCAAGAGGCACTGGACTTTCTACGTCACCCGCAAGAGTTCGACCTCGTCATTACCGACCAAGCTATGCCGGGTATGACAGGAACGCAGTTGGCAGAGCAGATTGCGGTCGAGCGCTTTGGGATGCCGATCATCCTGGCCTCGGGTTACGCTGAGGCGCCGGCCGAACATCATCTGGTTCTGCCTCGGCTGAGCAAGCCCTTCGATCAGGCCACACTTGCTCTGGCTGTCGCCGACGCGCTTCACGCGGCCGAAGAGGCTGGCAAATTGGTCGCCTTCCGCTCCAGGGCGGCCGACGCTTGAATGGCGGAGGACTATGGCAGAGCCGTGCCTTCCTATGCCGCTAAGTTGGCTTGGAGTAAGCCTGCAAGATCGTCGAGTTCGTGGCCCGCTTCCCGCTCCTCCGGCATGGGCCGAGCCCATTGCTCGGTCGGGTGATCAATGGGGTTAGGCCCATTCAAATTCGTGATCTTGAGAAGGACGTTAGACGCGGCGACCAGATTGCCAGACGGGTCCCATAGCGGCGTTGGGTGGGGCATAAACGGGATGCGTGTACCATCCGGCTGCTCCAACACGACCTGCACGCCGCGCACGGGTCGCCCCTCCTTAATGGCTACGGCCATTGGGCACTCGTTGAGCGGCAGAGGCGTCCCATCAGCGGTGTAGATGCGCCAGCAGCCGCACCAGCGCGTCTTGCCGAGTTCGGGGCGGTAGCCCCAAAGGTCGGCTGCCGCATCGTTGTAGTAGGTCAGCCAGCCGTCCGCGTCTGTCGTGTAGACGGGGGACGTGAAATGCCGGAAGAGATCGGCGCGCGAGGGCTCATAGTTCCAGCCCCGGTCAGGGCCGCCGAATTCGAATTCGTTGTCGTCCGGAAACATGCTGCTCTCCCTCGACGGACGGGCGAGGAAATGCCCGTCAAAGCATTCCGGTCGCCCCCCTCTGTCGCGGGTGCCTGCCAACCGATACCAACGGTACGTTGGCACTCTCGGCTCGTCAGTGACGCAGGATGCGTCGCACTCCAGATCGTCCAACGATACGAGATTGTGCCTCGGAGCTTCCGGGGGCGGTCGCACCTCGACGCCATAACCGGCTCACGCCAGCCTGGGCTCTCCCGCATTGCCTTGCACGGACACCATTGTCTCGCACGGACTGAAGCCCTATTCAATAGCGGCCCGAATACTCAATTGCTGGGAGAAGATGGAATTCTTCCCCATCTCGGACTTGAGCGCAATTTAATTGCTGCCTCCGGACGGAAGAATTTTCTGCCGAGAACATGGTTCAACTACAGATCGCAGTTATGCGCCCTCAGATCGAATGGGCCTTCGGTATAGATGTGTATGCTACGGGCCTCTAATCGCGTGAATTCGCTGCTAGACTCGCTTCCGTGACAAGATGTAGATGACCCGTCTCCACTTGCAGGCTCGTGGGCGGGGTATCGGCTTCGCTGGCCCACGCGGAGCCCGCATCCGCGGTCACCTCGCCGCCCTATGCTCGCCGATCCGCTCACCCGACCCTCGACGCCGATCTCGTCCCAGATCCTCGCACCCACCCTTGGTGCCGATCATCGAGGTCATGGTCGCCCGCATCGTCCGCGCCAGTTATTGGTCGAACGCGGGGGTGACCGTGTGGGGACGTTCAAGAGGACGTGGGTGGAGACGGCTGGTCCCGGCTCGA
>NZ_JBFUGA010000031.1:0-50152 GCF_056403155.1 Methylobacterium sp. P3_A11 | reverse complement strand
CCGCCGCCCCGGCCGCCTCCATCAGGCGGATGCCGGGCACACCACCCGCGATCGCCGCGGCATCGACCCGCCGCATGGCCGCGACCGTCAACAACCGCATATCCGTCTCCGCCTTTGCCCGCGCACCGATCAGTCCTGACTAAAATTTCGCCAAAAACCCGCCAATCGCCCGAAGGATGTGCGTAGATCGCACAGGAAATGGGCACTATCATCGGACACGCCAAGAAAACGGCATGGCGGAGGCGTCACGAGGATGTTAGAAATGACGGACACCGCAGCGCAGGCCCGAGCGGCATGAAGAAGATCGAAGCGATCATCAAGCCTTTCAAGCTCGACGAGGTGAAGGAGGCGCTCCAGGAGGTCGGCCTCCAGGGCATCACCGTGATCGAAGCGAAGGGCTTCGGCCGCCAGAAGGGCCACACGGAACTCTATCGGGGTGCCGAATACGTGGTCGACTTCCTGCCAAAGGTGAAGCTGGAGATCGTTCTGTCCGACGCGCTGGTGGAGGGCGCCGTCGAGGCGATCCGCAAGTCGGCCCAGACCGGCCGCATCGGCGACGGCAAGATCTTCGTCTCGACCATCGAGGAGGCGATCCGCATCCGCACTGGTGAGACCGGCACGGACGCGATCTGACCCGCATCGTCCCGCGGTCCCGCCCCTCGGAACCGTCTTTTCCGGGCACTGCCTAAGATTTCGCACTGCGCGAATGTCCGGCATCGGCGTTCCTCGCTATGGAGCGCCGCTCTCCGCACCCCACATCATCGGGAACGGCCGGGATCATCGGCCGCGTGAACCCGATGCAGGAGGATGTGCGATGGCCGTCACGGACCCGCGCGAGACTGCCAAGATCTACGATCTGTCCGCGTTCCGGCGCGTGCGCGTGGCGCCCCGGACGAGTCCGGATGCGAAGCCGGCGCCGACGCCGAGCTTCGGCGGCGCGTGGTATCACGAGGCGGCCATCCGCGAGGACGACCGCCCACGCCGCTCCTGAGGCGAGGCGGCCCTTGCCGCCATGGCGGCCACGGCGGAATCCCGAAGCCTGAACACGACGAAGCCGGACTCAAGAGCCCGGCTTAGTTGACTTGACGTGGGGCGCGTGATGCCCCCCGCGCGACTTACGCGGCTGCGGCGGCCTCAGTCGGCACGGAAGCGATCGTCTTCAGCACCTGCGAGGCGATCTGGTAGGGGTCGCCCTGGGAGTTCGGACGGCGGTCCTCAAGGTAACCCTTGTAGCCGTTGTTGACGAAGGAGTGCGGCACGCGGATCGAGGCGCCGCGGTCGGCCACGCCGTACGAGAACTCGTGGATCGAGGCGGTCTCGTGCTTGCCGGTCAGGCGCATGTGGTTGTCCGGACCGTAGACGGCGATGTGCTCCTCGCGGGCGTTCTTGAACGCCTCCATGAGCGTCTCGAAATAGGCCTTGCCGCCGTGCTCGCGCATGAACGCGGTCGAGAAGTTGCAGTGCATGCCCGAGCCGTTCCAGTCGGTGTCGCCGAGCGGCTTGCAATGGTACTCGACGTCGATGCCGTAGGTCTCGCAGAGGCGCTGCAGGAGGTATCGGGCCATCCACATCTCGTCGGCGGCCTTCTTGGAGCCCTTGCCGAAGATCTGGAACTCCCACTGGCCCTTGGCCACCTCGGCGTTGATGCCCTCGTGGTTGATGCCGGCCTCGAGGCAGAGGTCGAGGTGCTCCTCGACGATCTTGCGGGCGACGTCGCCGACGTTCGAATAGCCGACGCCGGTGTAGTACGGGCCCTGCGGCGCCGGGTAGCCGGAGGCCGGGAAACCGAGCGGGCGGCCGTCCTTGTAGAGGAAGTACTCCTGCTCGAAGCCGAACCAGGCGCCGGCATCGTCCAGGATCGTGGCGCGCTTGTTGGACTCGTGCGGGGTCACGCCGTCCGGCATCATCACTTCGCACATCACCAGCACGCCGTTCTTGCGGGCCGGGTCGGGGAAGTGGCGCACGGGCTTGAGCATGCAATCGGAGCTGCCGCCCTCGGCCTGCTTGGTGGACGAGCCGTCGAAGCCCCACATCGGGAGCTGCTCGAGGGTCGGGAAGCTGTCGAATTCCTTGATCTGCGTCTTACCGCGCAGGTTCGGGGTCGGCGTATACCCGTCGAGCCATATGTACTCGAGCTTATATTTGGTCATTCCGGTTCTCTCGTCCGTATCGATGCGCGACCTGGGGCAACCCGGGAAGACGCGAACGGCTTGCCGCCTCCACGACGGCCGATGCCGCCTTTGCACGGAGCGTGCCAGAAACGCCTTTGCAGCGAGAGGACGACGCCCTAGACGGGGATGGACGCGTTCACGCTTTCGAGATCGGGCGCATTCGCGGAGCAAACGTTTCACCGGTCGGCCGATTCCGGCGCCACGCGGGTGGCAACAGACGCCCGCGACGGATATCAAGCGCCGCTTGCCGGCGTAGCCGACTGGATGCGGGTGCGCACGACAGACGTTTCAGAGATCCCTGGAGGATGCCCACGATGACCACAGCGGCCGAGGTGCTGAAGACGATCCGGGACAACGACGTGCGCTACGTGGACTTCCGGTTCACCGACCCGCGCGGCAAGTGGCAGCACGTCACGTTCGACGTGTCGCTCATCGACGAGGAGATCTTCGACGAGGGCACCATGTTCGACGGCTCCTCGATCGCCGGCTGGAAGGCGATCAACGAGTCCGACATGCTGCTGATGCCCGACCCCGTGACCGCCACCCTCGACCCGTTCTTCTCCGCCGCAACGATGTCGATCGTCTGCGACGTGCTGGAGCCGGCCACGGGCGAGCCCTACGGCCGCGACCCCCGCGGCACCGCCAAGCGCGCCGAGGCCTACCTGCAGCAGACCGGCATCGGCGACACGATCTATGTCGGCCCCGAGGCCGAGTTCTTCGTGTTCGACGACGTGAAGTTCGGCGCCGACCCCTACCGCACCGGCTTCGAGCTCGATTCCACCGAGCTGCCGACCAACGGCTTCACCGACTACGAGGGCGGCAACCTCGGCCACCGGGTGCAGACCAAGGGCGGCTACTTCCCTGTGCCGCCGCAGGATTCGGCCCAGGACATGCGCGGCGAGATGCTGGCCGCCATGCAGTCCATGGGCGTGAAGGTCGAGAAGCACCACCACGAGGTGGCCTCGGCCCAGCACGAACTCGGCATGAAGTTCGACACGCTGACCCTGCTCGCCGACCACATGCAGATCTACAAGTATTGCATCCACAACGTCGCGCAGAGCTACGGCAAGTCCGCGACCTTCATGCCGAAGCCCGTCTACGGCGACAACGGCTCGGGCATGCACGTCCACCAGTCGATATGGAAGGACGGCAAGCCGGTCTTCGCCGGCGACAAGTATGCCGGCCTCTCCCAGGAATGCCTCTGGTACATCGGCGGCATCATCAAGCACGCCAAGGCGCTCAACGCCTTCACCAACCCGTCGACCAACTCGTACAAGCGCCTGGTGCCGGGCTACGAGGCGCCGGTGCTGCTGGCCTACTCGGCCCGCAACCGCTCGGCCTCCTGCCGCATCCCGTGGACCAAGAGCCCGAAGGCCAAGCGCGTCGAGGTCCGCTTCCCCGACCCGATGGCGAACCCCTACCTCGCCTTCTCAGCGCTGCTGATGGCCGGCCTCGACGGCATCCGCAACAAGATCGACCCGGGTCCGGCCATGGACAAGGATCTCTACGAGCTGCCGCCGCGGGAGCTCAAGAAGATCCCGACCGTGTGCGGCTCGCTCCGCGAAGCGCTCGCCAGCCTCGACAAGGACCGGGCCTTCCTCAAGGAGGGCGGCGTGTTCTCGGACGACCAGATCGACTCGTTCATCGAGCTGAAGATGACCGAGGTGCTGCGCTACGAGATGACCCCGCACCCGATCGAGTTCGTGCAGTACTACTCGCTGTGAGGTGAGAGGGGCCGGGCGCGATGCCCGGCCCGCCATCCTCTCCCGGGCCGGGGCCTCTCACGGGGTTCCGGCCTTTTTCATGGATGTTCAAGAGTCAGCCGATCCATCCGCGCATCCTGAGGCATGCAGGCCGGGACGCGGGCACGGCGGAGACCGGCGCGGCCCGTGGCATGCCTGCCGGCCCAAAGTGTAAGCTGGAGGGGTCGCACGGAGCCTGGCCGATGCTCACCCTCGACCACCTCGTCGTCGTCGCCCCCAACCTCGCGGAGGGCGTGGCCCATGTCCGCGACTGCCTTGGCCTCGTGATGCCGGAGGGCGGACGCCATCGCGAGTTGGGCACCCGCAACCACCTTCTGCGCCTCGGCGAAGCCCTGTTCCTCGAGGTGATCGCCGTCGATCCCGAGGCGCCACCGCCGTCCGGCGCCCGCTGGTTCGGCCTCGATGACGCCGGACAGGTGCGGGCGGATTGGGAGGCGGGACGTCGGCTGCGCGGCCTGGTCGCCCGGACGGACGATCTCGATGGCGTTCTCGCCGCCCATGGCGCCCTGCTCGGACAGGCCGCCACCATGACCCGCGGGGACCTGTCGTGGCGCTTCGGCCTGCGTCCGGACGGGGCGTGGCCGGCCGACGGCGCCGCGCCCTGCGTGATGGCGTGGGGTCCGCGGGGCAACCCCGCCCGGGGGATGCCGGATCTGGGGGTGCATCTCGATGCGGTGGAGCTGGCCCATCCGGATCCGGACGGGGTGGCGGCGCTCCACGGGCGGCTGGGCCTCGGCGACCCGCCGCACCTCGCACGGGGCGCCCTCCCCCGCTTCACGGCCCGGATCACCACGCCGTCGGGCACGCGGACACTGACCTGACTGGGACGAGCCCTCCTCGTCGGCCTGATCGGGTTGGCGACCGGCGAGGAGGGCCTGGCCGGCACCCGAAGGCGCCGACAGCCGCAACCTACCAGCGACGCGTCGCGGCGCGGTGACAGGAAAGTCTCACGCGACGCAGGACGTGCGCGTGTCCCCCGCATCCTCAGGTATGCGCGAAGATGTCGGTCTCGGGCCAGCCGTCGAGGTCGAGGCGGGCACGGGTCGGAAGGAAGGCGAAACAGGCCGCTGCGAGGTCGCTTCGCCCCTCCCGGGCCAGCATCCCATCGAGCCGGTCGCGGGCCGCGTGGAGGTGGAGCACGTCCGAGGCCGCGTAATCGAGCTGCGCCTGCGACAGGCTGTCGGCCCCCCAATCCGAGGATTGCTGCTGCTTCGACAGGTCGACGCCGACGAGTTCGCGGACCACGTCCTTCAGGCCGTGGCGGTCCGTGTAGGTCCGGGCGAGCTTCGAGGCGATCTTGGTGCAGTAGACCGGCGCCGGCATCACCCCGAACGCCTTGAACAGGACCGCGACGTCGAACCGGGCGAAGTGGAAGATCTTGACGACCGCCGGATCGGCCAGGATGCCCTTGAGCACGACCGGCTCCGGACCATCTTGCGGGATCTGGACAATGTCGGCCGTGCCGTCGCCGGTGGAGAGCTGCACCACGCAGAGCCGGTCCCGGTGCGGGTTGAGCCCGAGCGTCTCGGTATCGATGGCCACCGCCCGGCCCGCGTCGTAATCGGCGGGCAGGTCGCCGTGGTGGAGGCGTACGGTCGGGCTCGGCATCGTTTTCGGACCTTGCGGGTTTTTCGGCCGGTACCATCGGCGCCAAGGGCCGGCAAGCGGCCGGCGCGGCGGAAGGAGAGGCGGACCATGACGGCAGCCGAAGTGATCGCGACGCTGGGGCTGAAACCGCATCCCGAGGGCGGCCATTACCGCGAGACTTTCCGCGATCCCCGGACGGTGGACGGCCGCTCGGTCGGCACGGCGATCTACTTCCTGCTGGATCTCGGCGAGGTCTCCGCGTGGCACCGGGTCGACGCCACCGAGATCTGGCACTGGCATGCTGGCGCGCCGCTCGTGATCACCACGAGCCCGAACGGGCACGATGCCGAGGCCCGGCATCTCGGACCGGATCTCGCCGCCGGCCAGCGCCCGCACTGCGTCGTCCCGGCCGGCCACTGGCAGACCGCCACCAGCCTCGGCGCCTGGACGCTCGTCGGCTGCACGGTGTCGCCGGGCTTCGAATTCTCGGGGTTCGAGATGGCGCCGCCGGACTGGCGGCCGACGCCGCGGGGTTAGGGTCTGCGCCACGTGTGGTGAACGCGTGGATGTCTGAGAGGGCTGGATTTCGGTTGGTCCGCTTCCGAGCGTCACGTGCGTCGGAGCGGACGTCACTGTCACATGCGGGAAAACGTCGAAGCCTGCCCACTTCATTCAAATGCCATGCAGATTCATTCAACCTCTTCGTCGACCCGCGAGAGAAAAGAGGCTGGAATTTCTAATCCAAGTTTCTTGGCCTTCTGAATATTGATAGATAAGTAAAAACTAGTATTGAACTGAACTGGCAGCTTTCCCACATCAGCGCCATCGATTATTTTCTTAGCATACCCAGCGGCCTTTTTATACGCGTCCGCCTCTTCAGGACCATAAGCTACTAGTGCCTCATCTTGCGCGGTTGCTTTGTTATAGGCGGCCACTGGGATGCCATATTTCTCGGAGGTTGAGCTTATTATTCGACGATGTATATAATTAAAGCTGTCATTCATGAGAATGAGGCCACATTTTTCTACCGACAGTCCTTTTATGGTGTTTTCGATATCTTTTTCTGTGGCAACAGGAGATAGCCTGGATGTCACATTCATTGATCTCGATGCTTCCTCGAATGGAGACACGTAGTATTTATAGTATGGAGCGGTGCTAGGATTATACATCATCGTTACGCAGGACATTCCGGGTATCAATTCTTTCAAATATTGCACCCACTTGCCGGCGATACTGCCTTCTGAATTCACGAATCCGGTAACATTTTTTCCAGGAGCAGCCAAGTTTTCTACAAATCCGCTGCCGACTGGATCAGCCACTGTCGCGAATACGATAGGTATTGTTTTTGTTTCCTGCAGAAGGGACCGCACCACCGGCGTCGTAGCGGCAAATATCACGTCGGGTTGACTTAAAACAATTTTCTTGGCGTAACTTCGCACAGCTTCGACATTTCCACTTGACCAATAGTATTCATATTTTATGGATATATCCTTAGATTTTTCACCGTTTAGAGTGTCTACAAATTGTTTTACGAGAATTTGAGCCGCAGGATCTGACTCGGAAAAATTTGTGATGACCGATACTTTTATTTCCTTAAGTCCCTGATCGCCGACGGCGGCCGTCGAGAAAATTGCAACCGCCAGCATTTGGATTAGTATTATCTTAAGCATTGCGGTAAGCGCTCATCAGACGCGAAGGTCAAATATGATCGGTGAGATGCTTTTTAACACCACTGAATGCAATGACCTATGAAAATATAACCGGCAAAGATCAACTTATCAAGAGCGGAGACGGATCGTAGACTTGGCCCTCAGGCCGGGCCTTAAACGTGTTGGACCACGCTTGAAGCGCTCGGATCTTGGTCCAAATCTGACGGAAGAACCAACTGAGTGGCAAACTGTGCGGGACCTTCATCCGCAGTGCGTAGTTGCAGGGTCGCACGGAAAGAGATCATGGCCGCTTTCGAGAAACGCCGACAGTTGTCTGTACGGCCGTTACGGGTCGAAAACAGCCGCAAACAGCGGCCTTCCAAAGGCGCATTCAAGGTGGACCGATCGCGCCGGTCTGCGTCGGCCTACCCGAACCAAATGGGATGCACCGTCTGCAACGCACGTCTTCCGGATTAGGGATCCCGCTCGTGGTGCGATAAGATACAGGCTGGCTCCGATGCCCCCGGAGCCGCGACATCGCCATGCCGGAGTGCTCCGAAGCTCCTCGTCCTGACGACCGTCAGTGTGAGAAGAGGAGGCTTGATGACTGTCGACAGCAGACCTGTAGCCATCCTCATCGCGGAGTCGGATCGGCTCGTCCGTATGGTCACGGCCGACATGCTGAGCGATGTCGGCTTTCGGGCCATCGAGGTGCGCACGGCCGCGGAGGCGTTGGCGGTGCTCGAAGAAATTGCCGCCGTACGCATGCTGATCACAGGGCGTGGCATCGTGGGCGATGGGGTGGCCCTCGCGCATCTCGTTCATCACCGCTGGCCCGCCGTCGGCATCATCGTCACCTCGGGAGCCGGCGCTGACCTGAAGCGCGCGTTGCCGCCGGGCACACGCCTGCTCAACAAGCCATACGATTTCGCGGACCTCATACACGAGGTGGAGGCCAGCCTCGGAGAGGTCGAGGACGAGCCCTCCGCCGCTCCCGTACTGCCTAGTGGCGTGCCGCCCCATACGGGAACGGAAGTGAGCGGCGGTGTCGGAGCTGTTGCGGCCCCCACCACCGAGCCGGACAAGACCTGACCTCCGCTCGCCCTTACCGTCCAGCCTCGATCGGTCACGGCGCCAGAGACAGCTTCGACGCACTCGATCCGCATCGCGGAAGCCCCACTGGATACCGTCCGTGCGTCGGCTTTCGCGATCGGCGCGCGTCAGCATGAACGGCGGAGGTGGGTCGTCAGCAGCCACCGCACGGTCCAGTTGATTGGCGTCCCACCTCAGGCCCGCCGCACGACCCGCGAAGCGCGCACCGCTGCGAGCGCCCCCGCCACGATCAGCAGGCCGGCGAGCGCCAACGCCGGGCTCGGGCTGGCATAGCCCGCCGCCACCAGGATCAGCGTCGAGAGCACGGGCGCCGCATAGGCCGTGACGCCGAGCAGGCGGACGTCGCCGCGCTTGCAGCCGATGTCCCAGAGGTAGAAGGCGGCGCCCACCGGTCCGAGGCCGAGCAGGACCACCGCGCCCCACTGCGCGGCATCGGCGGGCCAGACCGTCGCCTCGAAGGCGCCGTGACAGGCAAGGCTCAGCGCGGCCGTGGCGAGGCAGAAGCCCGCGACCGCATCCGTGGGCACCGMCCCGACCCGGGCCGAGAGCACCGAGTAGCCGGCCCAGACGAACGCTGCCGCCAGGGAGGCCGCGTAGCCCGGCACCGCGCCCGGCGCGAAGCCGAGATCGCCCCTGCCGGCGAACAGGGCCGCGACGCCGGCGAGGCCCAGGAAAGCCCCGGCGAGGTGGCCCGGACGCAGACCGGCCGAGCCCGGGAGCCGTGCGGAGAACAGGACGATGAGCAGCGGCCAGAGATAGTTGATCAACCCCGCCTCGGCCGGCGGCGCGAGACGCAGGGCGCTGAAATACAGGGCGTGGTAGCCGAACAGGCCGCCGACCCCGAGCAGCCAGACCGTCCAGGGCTGAATCAGCGCACGGGCGCGGCTCGGCCGGGCGATCCAGGTCGCGCAGCCGCACAGGCCGCCGATGAGGAAGGTCATGGCGGCGAGCTGGAACGGCGGAACCGCCCCGGAAGCCGCCGTGAAGAGGGCGAGCAGCGACCACAGCAGGATCGCCCCGAAACCCGCAAGGGTCGCGGCCGGCGTGCGGGCGGAGGGACTCGATGCGGACGCGCTCATGGCCCGCGGCTATCACGCGGCTCGCGAGTCGGCGAGACTGGGGTCACGCCGTCGTCACCGCGGTGCTCTACCTGCGATCCGAGAGGGGAGGTTCGCGATGCGTGCGATCTTGATCGGCCTGAGTCTGTTCCTGCTGGCGAGCCCCGGGCTCGCCGGCGAGGCCGCCCAGCTCGGGCCGCGGCCGTTCTACCTTGTCGACCGGCTCAAGCCCGGCCCCCTGAAGGACAAGCTCGCAGCCTGCGGCGTCAACCGGACCTACACGCCCAGGACCTTCTCGATCTCGCATCGCGGCGCGCCGCTGATGTTCCCCGAGCACACCCGGGAGGGCCTGATCGCTGCCGACCGGATGGGCGCCGGGATCATCGAGTGCGACGTGGCCTTCACCAAGGACCGGCAGCTCGTCTGCCGCCACAGTCAGTGCGACCTGCACACGACCACCGACATCCTGGCCCGGCCCGAATTCGCGGCGAAGTGCACGCAGGGCTTCGCGCCGGCCGATCCGGCGACCGGGCGCAAGGCCTCGGCCAAGTGCTGCACCAGCGACCTGACGCTGGACGAGTTCAAGGCGCTCAACGGCAAGATGGATGCGGCCGATCCGGAGGCCACGACGGTCGCAGCCTACATGAGCGCAACCCCGCGCTGGCGCACCGATCTCTATGCCGGCACCGGCACGCTGATGACCCACAGGGAGTACATCGCGCTCGTGAAGGGGATGGGGCGAAAGTTCACGCCCGAGTTGAAGGCACCCCAGGTCGCGATGCCGTTCGACGGCACCTACACCCAGGACATGTACGCCCAGCAGCTGATCGACGAGTACAGGCAGGCCGGCATCCCGGCCTCAGACGTCTATCCGCAAAGCTTCCAGCTCCGGGACATCCTGTACTGGCTCGACAAGGATCCGGATTTCGGCCGCCAGGCGATCTTCCTCGACGACCGCGACGAGACCGCCAAGGGCTTCGACCCGGAGAAGCCGGCCACGTGGCAGCCCGGCATGGCTGAGCTGGCGCAGAAAGGCGTGACGATCCTGGCCCCGCCGCTCTGGATGCTGGTCCGGCCGGGACCGGACGGGACGATCGAGCCCTCCACCTACGCCCGGGCGGCGAAGACGGCCGGGCTGGGCCTGATCGCGTGGTCCCTGGAGCGCTCGGGCCCCCTGAAGGGCGGCGGCGGATACTATTATCAGTCGATCAAGCCGGTGGTCACCGACGACGGCGACATCCTGCGGCTGCTCGATGTCCTGCACGGGCAGGTGGGCGTGCTGGGCGTCTTCTCCGACTGGCCTGCGACGACGACCTTCTACGCCAACTGCGTCGGCGCGCCGTAGGGGTGCGGCTCAGTCGGCCCACAGGGCTACGAGGGAGAAGACGCCGGCCATCGCGACGTTGACGATGAGGAAGCCGGCGATGATCAGGGCGAGCGTCATGAGGGGTTGTCTCGGCGTGCCGGAGCAAAGGGACAGGCGGCGGCCTCTCGGGGCGCCGCCGGGGATGGGCGTCTCAGTGCGGGAACAGCAGCAGGACGAGATGGCCCAGATGGGCGAAGTTGAGCGGCTTCCATCCGCGGGAGCGCTGAAGCGGCATGTAGATCACGCATTGCACCGCGGCGCTGCCGAGCATCGCCAGGAAAAACCATCCCCAGTCCTGCGTGACCATACCGATCGTGGCCGCGAACATCGCCGTCGTGGCGAAGATGAACTTGCTCGCGTTCCCCGGTCCCTGGGCGGTGACGTCCGACATCGTCGATCTCCCTGATATCGATCAGCGGGCGCGGCAGTTCGGGCCGTACCAAGTCATGGTCCGGCGATCCATGCCGCCCTCGGACGACGCTCCGCAGATCGGAAAGCCCGCGTCGCCGCTCCGCTGCAGGCTGACGATCTTGTAGAGGTCTTGCCGGGCCTCGCGGCGGCGGCTCTGCTCCGCGAGCTGCGCCTGCGCGTACAGGGTGCTGTTGGCCTGCGCGACGGCGCGCTCCTGGTGGAGCCCCATCATGCATTCGGCAAAGGCGTCGGTTCCGGGCTCGAAGCCGAAGGCAGCGCACTGGTTCCGATCCATCGCGTGGCGCTCCTGCGGCGTGACGCACGCGGCCAGCCCGAGGACACAGGCCGCGGCCAGACCAAGCTTCGCGACGGAGGGACGGGCGCGGCTCCGGGGGCTCGCCGGACGATCGGCACGAGCGGATGCGCTTAGCAAATAACAATCCAGTTCCTCACCGATAAACTGAACGCCGAATTTACCATTAATCCATTTGTTCATGATGACCATGGACTCGTAAACTGTCGGGGCGACCTTCCGCGACCCGATGGAACGAGAGATATACGAGGCCGGTCGAATTGTTCGTGTCTCAGAACACGCGGGCGATGGCGCCGATCGGTGCCCGCAATGCCCGTTATCCCGCCCGGCCCCGGAGACCGCGCGCCGAGAAGGGCCTTCGTCACGCTTTCACTCGTGGATCGCAGGGATAGATCGCTGGGCCTGCGCCGGAGCGCCCGCGCGCCGCGGTGTCGGGCCTCATGCCGGTCCGCACAGGCGGTGGCGTCGTCCGTACCGGTGGATGATCGGCGTGGCCGTCAGGCGGCCTTCGAGCGGCGGGTCCGAGCCGGGATCATGCGACCTCGCCGGGATGGGACCGCGCTCCGCACGGCGGACAAGCGGCCCGGCAGGCGCGTCCCCGTCGAAGGCCGGAAACCGCTGCCGAACCCGAATGCGGGCGCGCCGGCCTGAACCGTGCGCGCCCGCTGGCGATCAGACGAAGTGCTGGCCGCCGTTGATGGTCAGCGTCGAGCCGTTCACGAAGCCGGCCTCGTCGCTCGCCAGATACTCGACCGCGTGGGCGATCTCGTTGGCTTCGCCCAGGCGGCCCGTGGGAATGGTGGAGATGATCTTGTTGCGGATCTCCTCCGGCACCGCCATCACCATCTCGGTGGCGATGTAGCCCGGCGCGATCACGTTCACCGTGATGCCCTTGGACGCGCTCTCCTGCGCCAGGGCCTTGGCGAAGCCGATCACGCCGGCCTTGGCGGCCGAGTAGTTGGTCTGGCCGGCCTGGCCCTTCTGGCCGTTGATCGACGAGATGATGATGATGCGCCCGAAGTTGCGGCTGCGCATGCCCTCGATCAGCGGACGTGTGCAGGTGAACATCGAATCGAGATTGGTMTTGATGACGGCCTGCCACTTGTCGAAGGTCATCTTGTGGAAGGCGCCGTCCCGGGTGATGCCGGCGTTGTTCACCAGCACCTCAATCGGCCCCAGTTCGGCCTCGACCGCCTTGATGCCGGCCTCGCAGCTCGCGAGATCGCCGACGTCGAATTTGAAGACCGGGATGCCGGTCTCGGCCTTGAAGGCGTTGGCCGCCTCGTCGTTGCCGCCGTAATTGGCCGCGACCCGGTAGCCCTTGTCCTTGAGCCGCTTCGAGATCGCCGCGCCGATGCCGCGAGTGCCGCCCGTGACCAGGGCGACGCGTCCTTGAGCCATTGTTTCCTCCTGTTCGCATCCCGTGATGCCGCGTGCGGATGGCGTCCGCACGCGAATTTTTGTGATCTCGGCCTTAAGTCTAAGTTGTCCAGCAGGCTCGCCGCCCCGGAGCGATCAGGCCCGCTCGACGCACATCGCGACGCCCATGCCGCCGCCGATGCAGAGCGTGGCGAGGCCCTTCTTGGCGTCACGGCGCTTCATCTCGTGCAGCAGGGTGACGAGGACGCGGGCGCCGGACGCGCCGATCGGGTGACCGATGGCGATGGCGCCGCCGTTGACGTTCACCTTCGCGTCGTCCCAACCCATGTCCTTGTTCACCGCCAGCGCCTGGGCGGCGAAGGCCTCGTTGGCCTCGATCAGGTCGAGGTCGGACGGCTTCCAGCCGGCCTTCTCCAAGGCCTTGCGGGAGGCGGGAATCGGGCCAGTGCCCATCACCTTCGGATCGACGCCCGCGGTCGCCCAGGACTTGATCTTCGCGAGCGGGGTAAGGCCGCGGCGCTCGGCCTCCGAGGCCGACATCAGCACGAGGGCGGCGGCGCCGTCGTTGAGGCCCGAGGCGTTGGCCGCCGTCACGGTGCCGTCCTTGGTGAAGGCCGGCTTCAGCTTGGCCATCGCCTCCAGGGTAGCGCCGTCACGGATGTACTCGTCGGTGTCGACGATCGTGTCGCCCTTCCGGCCCGGCACCGTCACGGGGACGATCTCGTCCTTGAAGCGCCCCTCCTTGCGGGCGGCCTCGGCCTTGTTCTGCGACCGCGTGGCGAACTGGTCCTGCTGCTCGCGGGTGAGCTGGAAGGCCTGGGCGACGTTCTCGGCTGTCTGGCCCATGTGATAGCCGTTGAAGGCGTCCCACAGGCCGTCCTTGATCATGGTGTCGACGAGCTTGACGTCGCCCATCTTCTGGCCGGCGCGCAGGTACTGCGCGTGGGGCGAGAGCGACATGGATTCCTGTCCGCCGGCGACGATGACCTTGGCGTCGCCGTTGGCGATCTGCTGCATGCCGATGGCGACCGTGCGCAGGCCCGAGCCGCAGACCTGGTTGAGGCCCCAGGCGGTGGCCTTCTCGGGGATGCCGGCCTTGATGGCGGCCTGCCGGGCCGGGTTCTGGCCGGCGCCCGCAGTGAGCACCTGACCGAAGATCACCTCGTCCACGTCGTCCGGGGAGACCTTGGCCCGCTCCAGGGCGGCCTTGATGGCCGTGGCGCCGAGTTCGTGGGCCGGCACCGCCCCGAAGGCGCCGCCGAACGAGCCGACCGCCGTGCGCGCGGCCCCGACGATGACGATCTCTTCGCTGCCTGCCATGTGAACGTTCTCCTCTCGCGAGCCGGCGCGCCATTGTCGTGCTGGGCGCGCTCTATGCCGGTCTTGGGATGAAGGGCGTGGGATCAGCGAAGTCAAGGTTGCCGTTCAAAGCGCTAAATCGCGACGCCGACACACTTGCGGAATCGAGACGGTTCGTGCGTGGGAGCAGCCTGCATTATTCTGCGTTGAAGACGTGCAGTTTGCTGTTTTCTGCGCTCGGCGAAGGCTTTAAGGATCGTGTTGCGGGCGCGAAGACAGCCCCCGTCAGGCTGCACCGCGCGCCTGCAACGCCCCCCGGTCCCGAGTCCAGAAAGGCCGTTCCCGATGGCGGATACCGTCAAGGCCACCCAGACCGTCATCAAGAAGTACGCCAATCGGCGCCTTTATCACACCGGTACCTCGACCTACGTGACGCTGGAGGACCTCGCCACGATGGTCCAGAACGGCGAGGACTTCATCGTCTACGATGCGCGCACCGGCGACGACATCACCCGCTCGGTACTCACGCAGATCATCTTCGAGCAGGAGAACAAGGCCGGGGCCGAGAATCTGCTTCCCGTGGCGTTCCTCCGCCAGCTGATCCGGTTCTACGGCGACAGCATGCGCACGATGGTGCCGAGTTTCCTCGAATTCTCCATGGCGAATTTCGCCAAGGACCAAGACGGGTTGCGCGAGAAGTTCGCCCACAGCTTCGGTCCGGCCGCGTTCCAGAACGCGATCGAGCAGCAGGTGCGCACCAACATGAACTTCTTCGGCGACGCCATGAAGATGTTCACGGGGTTCGCGCCGCCCGCAACGGGGGCGCAGCCGACCACGGCGGCACAGCCCGCAGCCTATGCCGGCGGCGAGCTGGACGACCTCAAGCGCCAGATGCTGGAGATGCAGCAGCGCCTCGAGGCGCTCGCGAAAAAATAATCGGTAGTCGGCGCGACCGGATAAAGGGTTGACGATTAGTAAACGCCGGCCCCACCTTTGCGACACCGGCACGGAAACGTGCGGAGGGCGTGGCCATGGTGCGGATCGGAACAGTCAGCCGTCTCGATCCGGTACAGGCCCGGCCCGGCCGACGCGCGCCGGATGTGATGTCATCGACAGACGCGGAGCCGGGTCAGCCGACGGCCCGCGCCCTCACCGTCATCGATGGTGGGCAGTCCGACGGGCGGCGGGAGGCTCTGTCGGCGGAACGTGCGGCGGTCGGGAAACCCCGGGCCGTCTTCGTCGCGCAGCTGCTGTCGGCCGACGACCCGACCTTGCAGCCGTCGCGCCTGGAACGGACCCGGGTGGCCGCCGCGCGCTACGCGGAAGCTGCGCGGCGCCTCGCCTGAGGCGCCGCCCTCGCGAAGCTCAGGCCTCTGCGGACTTCACCTTCAGGACCTGACGGCCGCGGTACATGCCGGTCTTGAGGTCGATATGGTGCGGACGGCGCAGCTCGCCCGAATCCTTGTCCTCGACGTAGGTCGGCGCCTTGAGGGCGTCGGCCGAGCGGCGCATGCCGCGGCGGGAGGGGGAAGTCTTTCGCTTCGGAACGGCCATGGCTGGATCCTTCGTGACGCCGCGGACAAAGCGGCGCGCGGGCGGCTCCTCGATCGAGGATCGCCTCGCACACCGCGGGATACGGATGAGGGCGGGCTTATAGCCTCGGCGCCGGCGCCTGGCTAGGGGTTCCGGGCCACAACCGTTAAGCGTGGGTTCAAGCGGCGCGGCGCAGATCTGACGCGACGGTACCGCTGAGCGGGCCGTGCCCCTCGGGAGAACGCCATGGCCTCCTCCACCAAGACACTCGCCCTCCTCGCCCTCCTGTCGAGCCTCGTCGGGGTACCGGCCCTGGCGCAGTCGCCCCAGGCGCCGACCACCGCAGCGCCGACGGCACCCATGAAGCCCGCGGCCCCGAGCGCGCCGGTCGCCGGCTCGCCGAACGCCGCCAAGGGCGTGCTCGTCGACCTCAACAGCGCCAGCGCCGAGGAACTCGACGCCCTGCCCGGCATCGGTGCGGCCCGCGCCGCCGCGATCATCAAGGGCCGCCCCTACCACGGCAAGGACGACCTGGTCTCCAAGAAGATCCTCTCAAAGGGCGTCTACGACGGCATCAAGGACAAGGTCATCGCCAAGCAGAAATAGGCGCAGAAACAGGCGCGCCTATTCGGCGATCGCCCCCTGCGGCATGGAAAAGCCCGAAGGCGTCTTCTGGGCCGCGGCCTTCGGGGCCGCGTGCCGGGGGGGCGCCTTCTTGCGAGCCTCGGCCTTGGGAGCCTTGACGGCAGGCGGGCTTTCGCAGGCGCGGAAGGAGAGCTGCGCCAGGGGCGTCCCCTCCTCGGTGACGATCGCGATCGGATCGGGGAAGGTCGGCAGCGCCGGCTGCCAGCGAATCGATCCGCCCAACATCGCCTCGATGGCCGACGCCGCGCTGCCGCGCCGCAGCGTGGTGAAGTCCGGTCCGTAGGCGGTCGCGACCTTGCCGGCGATCACGACCTGGAGAACCTCGTTCACCTCGGGCGTCAGCGGCCTGAGCGGGTTCGTCGTCCGGACCTGCCCGGCCCGGGTGATCAGCATCTTGAACCCTTTGCCGTTCTCGAAGCGGGCCGCCGATGTCCCGCAGGGCTGTGCGAGGGGCGGGCCGGCTGCCGGCGTGGGCGTTGGCGCCTGAGCGGCGGGCGGCTCCGAGGTGGGCGCCGGAGCCGGTGTGGCCTGGGCGGGAGCGGCCTGGGCGGGAGCGGCCGGCGCAGGCGGATTGCCGGCGGGAGCCGCCGGAACGGCCTGCCCCATCGACAGGCACAGGGGGGCGGCCAGCAGCAGCCGGCCTGCTCCGCATGCGAAAGGCCTCATTGGCCGGCTCCCGGCAGGTCTCGACGGCGGGGCTCGCCGCGCTCAGTTCGGTCGAGCGCCCGGATCGGTTCCAATTCAATCGCTTCCAGATCGAGAACGCGTGGATCGAGAACCTGGGCGCTGCGGTCGATCGGACTCCTGCGGGGTCCGATGGATCCGATGAGCAGATTCTCATCCTCATGGTCGAGTTCGGCGCCCATGCGCAGGGGCTCGCGCCGGCCGCGGGCCGCCATCGCGGCGACGGCGACGAGGGCGACGGCGAAGACCAGGATAGCCAGGATGATCAACAGGCGCTCCATGAGGAGGCAAGCTCTAACCCGCGCGTGGGGCCGCCGCCACCCCGTCGAGTCCCCGATCGCGCGCGGAACGCTCCTTGCGTGGCTCGCCCGACCGGGTAGATGCGGGCAGACCGGAGCCGGGACCGACCGATGCAGCATGAGCCGAGCCGCGAGCCCGAGGAACTGGAGGCGCACCTCCTCGGACTGATCGAGGCCGCCCGGGATCAGGCCCGGGAGGACCCGTTCCGCAACCCCGTCCTGGCGGTGACCCTCGCGATCACCCGCCGGTTCGACCGGAACGAGATCGCGACGGGCGACCTGGAAGCCCTGTTCGTGCGCCTGCGCGCCGCCGCCCTGGCGGCCCGGGCAGAGCGGCTGCGGGCCTATGTGGGTCTCGACGGCGGCTCGGAGGATCCCCAGGCGGCGATCCCCGCCCGCCTCGTGGCCGCCGTCCCGGACCGGCCCGACAGCCTTGAGGCCTTCGCGGCCCTGATCCACCGCACCGCCTTCGCGGTGGTGTTCACCGCCCATCCGACCTTCGGCATGCCGAGGGCCGTCGCCGGCCTCCTCGCCGAGGCCGCGAGCCTGCCCGATCCCGGCGCCCGTGCCGGCTTGATCGCCCGCGCTGCGGCCCTGTCCACGCGACCGGACGCGCCGATCACCCTGGATGTCGAGTTCGAGCAGGCCTGCGCAGCGGCCAATAACGGCCGTCTCGCCCTGGACGCCTTCAACGGCGCCGTTCTCGACGCCGCCCGCGCCCGCTGGCCGGAAGGCTGGACGGAGCTGACGCCCCGCCCGTTCGCCATCGCCAGCTGGGTCGGCTGCGACACGGACGGGCGCACCGATATCGGCTGGTGGGACACCCTGCGCTACCGCCTGATCTCGAAGCGCATGCAATTCGACCGGGTGATGCGCGACCTGCCCGAGATCGCCGCCTGCCGCGAGGTCCGGTCCCTGGCCGAGAACGCCCTGGCAGCGGTGAACCGCCAGCTCGCGGTGGCGCCGCGCCTGGGCGACAAGCCGTCCCTCGAAGCGGTCCACCGCTTCGCCTTGGCGCTCATCATCGAGCGCGAGCGTGCCCAGACCGATGCGGGCGCCCTCGTGGCCGGGCTGACGACCGCCCTGGACTCCGCCGACGACGCGGCGGACAAGCGGCGGATCGCCGTCCTGCGCGCGGGCGTCGCGACCCACGGCCTGTCGAACGCCCTGCCGCATTTCCGGCTGAACGCCAGCCAGATCCACAACGCGGTCCGCCGGGTGATCGACCTGGAGGGCGAGCCCGCCGACGCGGCCCGGCGCCGCTCGCATCTCGCGACCATCCACGCCCTGCTCAACGACGTCCGCCCGGTCGCCGTCGATTTCGGGGCGCTGGCGGCCGAGCGGGCCTCCGCCGCCCGCCTGATGATGACGATCGCCCAGATCCTCAAGCACGTGGACGGCACCCATCCGGTGCGCTTCCTGATCGCCGAGACCGAGACCGGCTACACCCTGCTCGCCGCCCTCTGGCTGGCCCGCCACTACGGCATCGCCGACAAGCTGGAGATCACGCCGCTGTTCGAGACGGCGAGCGCACTCGAGCAGGGCATCCGGGTGCTCGACGACGCCCTGCGCAACCCGCACTGGCGCCAATACCTCAAGCGCATCGGCCGGCTCACCGTGCAGTTCGGCTACTCGGATTCCGGTCGCTACGTCGGCCAGCTGGCGGCGACCTTCTGGATCGAGCGGCTGCGGCTGCGGATCACCGAGATGCTGGTCCAGAACGGCCTCTCCGACGTCGAGCTGGCGATCTTCGACACCCACGGCGAGTCGATCGGGCGCGGCGCGCATCCGACCTCCCTGCGCGACCGCCTCGCCTACCTCGCCCCCGAGGATGCGCGGGACCGCGCCCGGAAGGCCGGCATCCGGGTCCGCCTCGAATCGAGCTTCCAGGGTACCGACGGCTACCTGCTCTACGGCACCGAGGCGCTGGCGGCGGCGAGCGTCGCCCGGATCGCCGAGCACGTCTACGCGCTGGACGTCACCGAGGAGGACACCTTCTCGGACTATGCCCTCAACGACCATCCGAAGGGGTCGGCACCCAAGGACGATCCGATCTATTCCGAGCCGGATTTCGCCCTCGAATTCTTCACCGCGGCCCGCCAGGACATGGAGGCGCTGGTCGACGATCCGGGCTACGCCGCCCTGCTCGGCACCTTCGGCCCGAGCCTGATCGACCGCACYGGCTCCCGTCCCGTGGCGCGCCAGTCCGACAATGGCGGCCCGGCCCGGATCACCCATCCGCGCCAGATGCGGGCGATCCCCAACAACGCGATCCTGCACCAGCTCGGCTTCCTGGCGAATTCGCTCCACGGGATCGGCCGGGCCGCCCAGCGCGGCCCGGACCTGTTCCGGGACATGCGCCGCGATTCGGTGCGGTTCTCCCGGGCCTTCCGGCTGGTGCAGCACGCGGCCTCCGTAGGCGACCTCGACGTCCTGCGCGCCTACATCGACACCCTCGATCCGGCCGTGTGGCTGGAGCGGGCGCGGCGCACGCAGAAGGATTTCCGCCGGGACGAGCTGGTGGTGATCTCCGGTGCCCTCGAGCGCCTCGATCTCGCCCCCGCCCTCCGCAACCTGTTCGGACGGCTGACCCGCGACTGGCTCGCCCTGCGAGCGGCCGCCCCCGACCTCCCGGCCATGTCGGCGCGGCTGACCCTGCTCCACGCGCTGCGGCTGGCCCTGATCCACCGGATCTGGTTCCTGGCGGTGCACATCCCGGGATTCCGGCCGCAGGCGGGCATCTCCCGCGAGCAGCTGCTGGAGCGCGTCCTGCGCCTCGACATCGACGGCTGCCTGACGCTCCTCGACGCGATCTTCCCGATCACGCCGGATCCGACGCTCGGCCTAAACTTCGGCGAGCCCGCGGGGCCGCGGGATGTCGGCACCTACGAGGCGGAGCACGCCAACCTGTTCCAGCCGATCCGCCGGATGTTCGATCAGGTCCGCGAAATCTCCGGTATGATCCAGCACGAGGTCGGGGCGTTCGGCTGACGGGGCCTTTGCCCTCGGCGGCGCTCGCAAGGCCGGCTCGGTACCGAGGGGAGCGGCCCGCGGCGGCCTGTCGGGCGCGCGGGCGCCGGCCTATATCGCCCGTCATGGAACAGGTCGTCGTGTGGTTCGATGGGGGTTGCCCGCTCTGCCGGCGGGAGATCGCGCTCATGCGCCGGCTGGATCGGCGCGGCGCGATCACCTTTATCGACGTCGCGGAAAATGCGGGCGCCTGTCCCGCGTCGCGGGCGGACATGCTGGCGCGTTTCCACGCGCGGGAAGGCGGGCGCGTGCTGACCGGTGCCGCGGCCTTCGCGGCGATGTGGCGTGCGATCCCGGTCCTGCGCCCGCTCGGTCTCCTCGCGCGGTCCGGCATGGTCCTGAGCCTGCTCGAGCGGCTCTACGGCCTGTTCCTCCGCGTCCGACCCCGGCTGCAGCGGCTGGTCCGGCGGTTCGACCAGCGGCGGGTGCGGACCTGATCCCGATCTCCGAGGGGAGACACGGCCTTTTTCGAGGCGGCCCGGGATTGCGATCCCCGGCTGATACCGGGCGGCCGGCCCGCGCAACGCCCCTTCGCGGTCAGGGACGACCGCCCGCCGCCTCGACCCGCAGGATCGTTCCCGTCATGCCCGTCACCCGCACCCGGCAGCCCGCCGGAAGATCCGGCCCGGCGACCCGCCAGAGCGTATCGTCGAAGTGGATCCGGCCCGCACCCTGCACGATCGGCTCTTCGAGGAAGCCCTCGCGCCCGATCAGGCCGCGGTCGGCGCGGTTCAGGCCGGACCCCGCTCGTCCGGCGCCGCGCCGCTGCAGACGGGTGGCGACCCCGACCAGGACGACGGCCAACGCCGCGAACAGCAGGGTCTGAGCCTGCCAGGGCATGGGCAGCGCTGCGGCGGCGAGACCGGTCGCGAGCGCCGCGAGGCCGAGCCAGATCAGGAACACGCCCGGCACGAGGATCTCGGTCCCCGCCAGCACGAGCCCGGCGACGACCCAGCTCCAGGCTGGGCCGAGCGCCGCGACCGCGTCGGCGACGGATGTGAGCATGGCCCGCGTCAGGCCCGCGGCGGGGCGACGTTGGGCGGGGTCCCGGTGCGCCGGGGCGCCGGGGCGCCATCACCGAACACCGAGCGGGTCAGTTCTCCGATGCCACCGAGCGTCCCCGCCAGCGCCGCCGCCTCGATCGGTACAACGACGACCCGCTGGTTGGGCGCCGTGGCGATCGCCCGCACGGCGTCGACGTACTTCTCCGCGACGAGGAAATTCGCGGCCGCGATGTCGCCCTCGGCGATCGCCCGGCTGACCATGCCGGTCGCGGCCGCCTCCGCCTCGGCGGAGCGCTCCCGCGCCTCCGCGTCGCGGAACGCGGCCTCGCGCCGACCCTCGGCCTCCAAGATGRCCGACTGCTTGCGCCCTTCGGCCCGCAGGATCTCGGCGGCGCGCTGACCCTCGGCCTCCAGGATCGAGGCACGCTTCTCGCGCTCGGCCTTCATCTGGCGGGCCATGGCCCCGGCAAGGTCGGCCGGGAGAACGATGTCCTTGATCTCGATGCGGTTGATCTTCACGCCCCAGGGCGAAGCCGCCGCGTCCATCACCCGCAGCAGACGCTCGTTGATCTCGTCGCGATGGGCCAGCAGCTGGTCGAGGTCCATCGAGCCGACCACGGTGCGAATATTCGTCATGGTCAGGGTCGTGGCGGCGAGGTCGAGGTTCGTGACCTCGTAGGAGGCCCGCGCCGCGTCGAGCACTTGGTAGAACACCACCGCATCGATGGTGACGCCGGCATTGTCGCGGGTGAACGCCTGCTGGCTCGGAACGTCGATCACCTGCTCCATCACGTTGACCCGCCGGCCGACGCGCTCGATGAACGGCGTGATCAGCCCGAGACCAGCCTCCAGGCTGCGTGCGTAGCGTCCGAAGCGCTCCACCGTGTAGACGTAGCCCTGCGGGACGATCTTCACGCCTGCCGCCAGGGTGACGATCGCCAGCGCCGCGACACCCACCGCGAACACGCTGAGCCCGACCGGAAGCCCCATCGCGCCCTCTCCCCCTTCACTCGCCGCATCGCGTCCGGCGGGCGACGCGCAGGCAGCTTAACAGGTCGATGCAGGCTCCGCGACACGGGCGGAATCCGGCCCCGCGCCGTCCGGAGGGTGAACGGCCCACCACCGGTCTCGATCATCATTGGTTCAGGCCGCCGCGCCTAAACAGCCGGCAAGCGCCGCGTTTGTCGTCGCACCAGCCCCGTGAACGCAACGCTTGTTGAAGAAACAATCGGCATGATCGCCGCCACCCTCGCTGCGGAAATAAGTCCTTTCGCGTCGCTGTGGGCGGCAGAAATCCCCATTCAACCGGATTCGGTGCGCGCGTGAAGATCGCAGTCCTCGCACATCTGAAGTACCCGATCGGCCAGCCCTATGCCGGCGGCTTGGAGATGCACACGCACCTCCTCACCGTCGCGCTCAGGCGGCACGGGCACGATGTCACGCTGTTCGCCAGCCGCGGATCGGACCCGGCGCTCGATCCGGTGATGCTCTGCGATCCCACCGGGGACGCGCTCCTCGATCCGGAACTCGAGGACGCGATCGACCGGGCGGAACACGACGCCTACCGGCGCATGATGGAGATGGTCGCGGCCGGCGGCTTCGACCTCGTCCATAACAATTCCCTGCACGCGCTGCCGCTGCGCGAGAGCGCCCAGCTGGGCCTGCCCTGGATCACGGTGCTGCACACGCCGCCCTTCGAATCGCTCGTCGGCGGCATCGTGCAGGCCGATCCGGACATGGCGTTCCTCGCGGTCTCGCCGTCTCTGGCCCAGGAATGGGCGCATCTGGTGCCCGGCGCGCAGGTGGTCGACAATGGGGTCGACCTCTCCACCTTCGCATTCTCGGAGGCTGCCGACGCGCCGCCCTTCGCCTTCTGGTCAGGGCGGATCGTGCCCGAGAAGGGGCTGCACCTCGCCATCGACGCCGCCCGCGCCGCCGGGCTGCCGCTGACCTTTGCCGGGCCGAAGCTCAACCCGGGCTACTGGGCCGCCGAGATCGCCCCGCGGCTCGGGCCGGACCTCACGCATCTCGGCCACCTCTCGCACCGGGACCTCGCCCATCATCTCGGCCGGGCTCGGGTGGCGATCGTCTCGCCGCGCTGGGAAGAGCCCTTCGGCCTCGTCGTGGCGGAGGCGCTGGCCTGCGGCACGCCGGTGGCCGCCTTCCGGCGGGGCGCCATGCCCGACATCCTCGACGCGTCCTGCGGCCGGCTCGCCCGTCCGGACGATCCCCAGGACCTGTCCGTGGCGATCCGGGAGGCCGCCGGCCTCTCGCGCCGGGCCTGCCGGGACCGGGCCGAGGCGCTCTATGACGCCACCGCCATGACCGGGCGCTACCTCGAAGCCTACGATGCGGTGATCGCGCGCTGTGCCGAGCGGGCACGGCCCGCGCTGCGCGTCGCGGGAGGACGGGGCTGAGCGGCGTGGAGCCCGCGCCACCGGCCATGCATGCACCCGAGCCCGGAGCCTGGCGAGCGACGCGCCGCACCTCCGCGGCCCGTGACGGTGCCACGGGAGACCTGACATGACCCCAGACGCCGACCATCCGGTCCCGCTGCCCTGCGTCGTCTGCATCCCCGCCCGGAACGAAGCCGAGCGCCTGCCCCGCCTGCTGGCGTCCCTGGCCGCCCAGAACGGCGTCTCGGCGCGCGCCCCCCTGCGGGTCGTGGTGCTCGCCAACAATTGCACGGACGGGACCGTCCCGGCGGTCCGGGATGTCGAAGCCTCCGGGATCCTGGCGACGCTCGCGCTCCGGGTGATCGACGTCGCCCTCGGCGAAGCGGACGCCCATGTCGGGACCGCCCGGCGCATGGCGCTCGAGGCCGGTGCCGACTGGCTCGACGCCGACGGACAGCCCGACGGATTTCTCCTGACCACCGACGCGGATGCCCGCCTGCCGGCCGATTGGGTGGCGGCGAACCTGCGGGCGCTGGAATGCGCCGACGTGGTCGGCGGCCGGCTCGTGATCGACGACGACGGGTCCGGGGATCCAGACCTCACGGCCCTGCACGCGCGCATCGAACGCTACTGGTCCGGCGTCCGGCGCCTGGAGGACCTCCTCGACCCGCCGCCGTACGACCCCGCCCCCCGCCACGGCGATCATACCGGCGCGAGCCTGGCCGTACCGGCCGCCCTGTACCGGGCGGTCGGCGGGCTCCCGGCGCTGCCCTGCGGCGAGGACAACGCCCTGGTCGGGCTTCTGCGGTCGAACGGCGCGCGCCTGCGCCACTGCCCGGACGTGCAGGTGCTGGTCTCGTCCCGCCATCAGGGCCGGGTCTCGGGCGGGATGGCCACCGAGATGGTGCGCCGCGCCCGCGTCCTCGACGGCGAGGCCTACCTGCTGCCCGAGGCCGCCCACTGGCAGGCGCTGATCCTGCGCCGGGCCACGTTGCGCCGGGCCTTCCACCTGGAACCGGAGGCCCGCGCCGCGGCCTGCGCACGGCTCGGACTCGACGCGGAGGATCTCGCATCCTTCGGCGCCTGCCCCAACGACATCGCCTTCGTGGAGCGGGCGGACCGGATCCTCGAGGCGCGTGCCGCGCCGGCGCGGGAATGCCCCCTCGACCGGGCGATCGCCGATCTCGACGCCCTCGCCCTCTCCGTGCGGGACGCGGCGTGACCCGCGGGATCGGCTGGTATGTCCACCACCAGGGCGCCGGCCATCTCCAGCGCGCCCGAGCCGTGGCGGCGGCCCTGCCCCGCCCCTGCACGATCCTCGGCACGCTCGCGGGTTTCGACACCACCGGGCTCGACGTCGTCGACCTGCCCGACGACCGCCCCCTTGACCGCCCCCTCGGCGGCGGCGCGGCCTTCGACGGCCGCGACGGCGAGGCCGAGCGGCCGGAGGCGCTGCACTACGCCCCCCTGAACCATCCCGGCCTCCGCGCCCGGATGGCGCGCATCGCCGCCTGGGCGGAGCGGACGGACCCGGCCCTCCTCGTGGTCGACGTCTCGGTGGAGGTGGCCCTCCTGGCGCGCCTCCTGTCGGTCCCGACGCTGGTGGTGCGGCTCGCCGGAACCCGGACCGACCAGCCCCATCTCGAAGCCTTCCGGAGCGCGACGCGGCTTCTCGCGCCCTTCCCCGCGGCCCTCGACGGCGCGGGCGTGCCGGACTGGGTCCGGGCCAAGACGCTCTACGCCGGCTTCCTCGGCGGGCCGGCCCAGGTGGCGACCGAGGCGCGCCGGGACATCGTGGTGGTGTTCGGCCGCGGCGGCGCGGGGGGCCATTTCGAGGACCTCGCCGCGGCGGCGCGGGCCGTGCCCGACCGGCCCTGGCACGTGCTCGGTCCGGTCTCGGGCTCCGGCGAGACGCCCGGCAACCTGCACCTGCACGGCTGGGTCCCGGACGTCGAGACGCGGGTCGCGGGGGCGGCCCTGCTGGTCGGCGGCGGCGGCGACGGCGTGGTCGCTCTCGCCGCCGCGCAGGCGAAGCGCTTCCTCTGCCTGCCCGAGGAGCGGGCCTATGGCGAGCAGACCGAGAAGGCCGCGGCCCTGGCGCGGCTCGGGGCCGCAATCGTGCATCCGGGCTGGCCCGCGGCCGCAGCCTGGCCCGGCCTGATCCGGGACGGCCTCGCCCTCGATCCGTCGGCGATCGCAGCCCTCCACGATCCGGACGCGGTGCGCGCCTGTGCGGCCGCGATCGAGACCCTTGTTCAGGGCTTCGGGCCGACCTGAAAAAGGCGCCCGTCAGGAACGGGCGCCCGGTCGTCTCAGCACGGGGCGGAGCGGTGCCTCAGGAGATCAGGTCGAGCTTCGCCGCCTCGATCCCGTCGGCCCGGATCGCATCCGGCAGGGCCGAGAAGTCGCGGTATCCGGCCTCGCGCGCCATAGCGTCGAGGGCGGTCTGCTCATCATTGGCCGCACCGGTCCAGAGCACGGCGCCGCTCTTCTTCTGCTTGATCTGAAAGATGCTCATCGATTCCTCCCCGGTCGCGCAAAGACCTTCGATTCAATAACGTTGCCATTCGCGCCTGGTTGCAGGTTGAAAGAACAGGACAGCCGCTCCCCGGCCGCCGCTTCGAACCTGCGGCGCGGGGGCCGGCGACGGCATCGCCGGATGGCGCTATGCTGATGGGCGTCCAGGATTGCCCGTCATGAAAACGCCGACCTGCCCAGTCAGGGATAAGCGATACCAATCCAGCGCCGACTGCGAGGCCTCTCCCGTGAACTCCCTCCGTTGGCGCGCGTCCCGCCTCAGTCTCCTGTGCGGGCTCGCAATCCTCGCCGCGGCGCCGGCCCGGGCCGTCGAAACCGCAGCCGTTCCCGACGCCGCTGCCATCGCGCCGGCGGTCACCGTCGTGCCGGCCGAGAGTCGCGAGATCGTCGAGCGGGCCGTCGTCACCGGCACGCTGGTCCCGCGGGACGAGATCCTGGTCTCCCCCGAGGTCGAGGGCCTGCGCATCACCGACCTGTTCGTCGAGGAGGGCGACCGCGTCGCCAAGGGTCAGGTGCTGGCGAAGCTGTCGCTGGAGATGATCGCCACGCAGGAGGCGTCGAACGCCGCGGCGGTCGCCCGCGCCGAAGCCGCGATCGTCCAGGCCCGGAGCCAGATCGTCCAGGCGGAAGCCGCCAACGTCGAGGCCAAGCAGTCCCTGGAACGCGCCCAGGCGCTGGCCAAGACCGGCAACGCCACCGCGGCCGTGCTGGAGCAACGGGTTTCTGCGGCGCAGGGCGCGGAAGGTCGGCTCGCCGCCGCCAGGGGCGGCCTGCAATCCGCCCAGGCCGACCTCGCCACGGCGCGCGCCGCGGGCTCCGAGATCGCCCTCCGGCGCGCCCGTACCGACATCCGGGCGCCCGAAGCCGGCATCGTCAACCGGCGGACCGCCCGGATCGGCGCCACCGCCACCGCGGCGGGCGAGCCGCTGTTCCGGCTGATCGCCCGGGGTGAGATCGAACTGGAGGGCGAGGTGCCCGAGACGTCCCTCGCCCGCATCCAGGTCGGCAACCCGGCGAGCCTCGACCTCGATGACGGACGGCGCATCGGCGGGAAGGTCCGCCGGGTCTATCCGGAGGTGGACCGGGCGACACGGCTCGGCAAGGTCCGCATCCGGCTCGGCGACGATCCGGCCCTGCGGATCGGCGCCTTCGCCCGCGGCAACGTCGAGGTCGCGCGCCGCACGGGCATCGCGGTGCCGGTTTCCAGCCTGCTCTACGCGGCCGACGGCCGCGCCAGCGTCCTCGTGGTGAAGGACGGGCGCGTCGAGGCCCGGCCCGTGACGACGGGCCTCTCCGCGGAGGGCGTCACGGAACTGCGCTCCGGCGTCGCCGCCGGCGAGAACGTGGTGGCCCGCGCCGGCAGCTTCCTGCGCGACGGCGACCGGGTGCGGGCGGTGCCCTCGCCCGCGAGCACCCCCATGGCCGACGCGGCCCCGCGGTAGGACCGAGCCATGCGTCTCAACGTCTCCGCCTGGGCGATCCGCAAGCCCCTGCCCTCGGTGGTGCTGTTCCTGGTCCTGATGATCCTGGGCCTGGTGAGCTTCCGCGCCCTGCCGATCACGCGGTTTCCCAACATCGACATTCCGATCGTCTCGGTGACGATCACCCAGTCGGGCGCCGCGCCCGCGGAGCTTCAGACCCAGGTCACCAAGTGGGTCGAGGATTCGGTCGCCGGCGTGAAGGGCGTCAAGCACATCCTCTCGACGATCACCGAGGGTACCTCGACGACGACGATCGAGTTCCGCCTGGAGGTCAATCAGGACCGGGCGACCAACGACGTCAAAGATGCGATCGCCAAGATCCGGCAGAACCTGCCGCGCACCATCGACGAGCCGATCGTCTCCCGCGTAGAGATCGCCGGCCTGCCGATCATGGTCTACGGCGCCTCGGCGCCGGCCATGACGCCCGAGGACCTGTCGTGGTTCGTGGACGACGTGGTGGCCCGCGGTCTGCAGAGCGTGAAGGGCGTCGGCGGCGTCGAGCGCCTCGGCGGCGTCGCCCGCGAGATCCGCGTCACCCTCAAGCCCGACCGGCTGCTGGCGCTGGGCATCACCGCCGCGGACGTGAACAGGCAGTTGCGCCTGACCTCCGCCGACATGGCCGGCGGCCGCGCCGAGGTCGGCGGCCAAGAGCAGTCGATCCGGGCGCTCGCCGCCTCGGCGAGCCTGGAGACTCTGGCCAAGACTTCCATCGTCGTGCCGGGCAACCGCAAGGTCCGCCTCGACGAGCTGGCGACGCTGTCAGACACCGCCGAGGAGCCCCGCACCTTCGCGCGCTTCAACGGCGAGCCGGTGGTCGCCTTCGCGATCTCCCGCGCCAGCGGCGCGAGCGACGCCGACGTCTCGGTCGGGGTGGCCAAGAAGATCGCGGCGCTCCACGCGGCCAACCCCGACGTACGCTTCGACCTGATCGACACCAGCGTCGTCAACACGATCGGCAACTACCATTCGGCCATGATGGGGCTGATCGAGGGCGCGGCCCTCGCGGTCGTGGTGGTGCTGCTGTTCCTGCGCGACTGGCGGGCGACCCTGATCGCCGCCGTGGCGCTGCCGCTATCGGTGCTACCCACCTTCTGGGTGATGAGCGCACTGGGCTTCTCGCTCAACGCCGTGAGCCTGCTGGCGATCACGCTGGTCACCGGCATCCTGGTGGACGACGCGATCGTGGAGATCGAGAACATCGTCCGCCACATGCGGATGGGGAAGTCGCCCTACCGCGCCGCCCTGGAGGCGGCGGACGAGATCGGACTCGCGGTCATCGCCATCACGGCGACGATCATGGCGATCTTCTCGCCCGTGTCGTTCATGGGCGGCATCGCCGGCCAGTATTTCAAGCAGTTCGGCCTGACCATCGCGGCGGCGGTGTTCATGTCGCTGCTCGTGGCGCGGCTGATCACGCCGCTTCTCGCCGCCTACTTCCTGCGCGACCACGGGCCGGACCACGAGCGCGACGGGTTCGTGATGCGCGGCTACACCCGCCTCGTGGCGTGGTCGGTGCGGCACAAGTTCATCACGCTGGTGCTCGGCATCGCGTGCTTCGCCGCCTCCATCGCCTCCACGGGCCTCCTGCCGGCGGGCTTCCTCCCGGCCGAGGATCAAGCCCGCACGCTGTTCGTGGTCGAGCTGCCGCCGGGCGCCCGCCTGCCCGACACCGTCCGCGTGGCGGACCGGATCGTCGACAGGATCCGCGCGCTGCCCGAGGTGAAGAGCGTGTTCGTGGACGGCGGGCGCCAGCTCCCGGCCAAGAAGGAGGTCCGGCTCGCGAGTCTCACCATCAACCTCACCCCGAAGAACACCCGCCACAAGACGCAGAAGCAGGTCGACGCGGAGGTGGCGGCGATCCTGCGGGAGGAACCGGACCTGCGCTTCTGGGCACTGCGCGAGGGCGGCCAGCGCGACCTCGCGCTGATCATCGCCGGCCCCGACAAGGCGGTGGTGGCGGAGGTCGCCGCAAAGCTCCAGCGCGAGGCCCAGCAGGTCCCGCACCTCGTCAACGTGATGTCGACGGCGCCGCTCGACCGGACCGAGGTCCGCATCCGGCCAAAGCCCGGCGTGGCGGCCGATCTCGGCGTCACCACCGACACCATCGCCGAGACCGTGCGGGTCGGCACGATCGGCGACATCGGCATGAACCTCGCCAAGTTCAACGCCACCGACCGGCAGGTGCCGATCCGGGTGCAGCTGCCCGAGAGCCTGCGCGGCCGGCTCTCCGATCTTGAGACCCTGAAGGTGCCGGTGAAGGGCGGGGCCGCCGTGCCGCTGGCCACGGTGGCCGACATCAGCCTCGGCCAGGGGCCGACCGGCATCGACCGCTATGACCGCGCCGTGCGCGTCGCCCTCGAAGGCGACATGCAGGGTACCGACGCGCTGGCCGAGCTGATCTCCCAGGTCATGAACCTGCCGACCGCGAAAAATCTGCCGCCGGGGGTCACGATCAGCCAGACCGGAGACGCCGAGGTGATGGGCGAGGTCTTCGAGGGCTTCGCGCTGGCCATGGGCGCCGGCCTGATGATGGTGTTCGGCGTGCTGATCCTGCTGTTCGGCAACTTCCTGCAGCCGCTGACCATCCTGTTCTCGCTGCCACTCTCCATCGGCGGCGCGATCCTGGCGCTCCTGATCTGTCACATGCCGATCTCGATGCCGGTGGTGATCGGCATCCTGATGCTGATGGGCGTGGTCACCAAGAACGCGATCATGCTGGTGGATTTCGCCGTCGAGCAGATCCACGCGGGCGTCGACCGGAACGTCGCCATCGTCGACGCCGGCCGCAAGCGGGCGCGGCCGATCGTGATGACCACGATCGCCATGGCGGCCGGCATGGTGCCCTCCGCGATGGCCTACGGGATCGGCGGCGAGTTCCGCGCCCCCATGGCGGTGGCGGTGATCGGCGGCCTGATCGTCTCCACGGTGCTGTCGCTGGTGTTCGTGCCGGCGATCTTCGTGCTGATGGACGACCTGTCGCGCCTGCTGAAGCGGCTGTTCGGCCGCTTCGTGGGCGAGCGCGACGACCCGGAGGATGCGCTGACCTTCGATCGGGCCCATCCGGCCAATGACGGCCGTCCGGCACCGCCACGGATCGCCGCCGAGTAGACGCGGATCGGCCGCATGCATTGCGCCCCGCCCCGGGATGGGCTGTGACTCGACCCCGTCGAATCAACGGAGACGGGCGAAGCGATGTCGGGTGGTCACGGGGCGATCGAGGGGTCCAACAAGCGCGTGGCGCTGTTGATCTCGGTGCTGGCACTGTTCCTCGCCTTCAGCGAGACCCTGGGCAAGGCGGCCCAGACGGAGTCGATCGGCGCCAACGTCGAGGCCGCGAACCAGTGGGCCTATTTCCAGGCCCGCACCATCCGCTCGACGGTGCTCAAGACCGCCGACGAGGCCCTGGCCCTGGTCCCCCCAGGCGCCAACCAGGACGCGATCGCGGCCAAGCGCGCCGAGTGGGCCAAGACCCTGGCGCGCTGGGAATCCGAGCCCGCCACCGGCGAGGGCCGCAAGGAGCTGACCGCGAAGGCGCGGGCCTCCGAGGAGCGGCGCGACCTGACGCTGCTGCGCTACCACCATTACGAGTTGGCCTCGGCGGCCTTCCAGATCGGCATCGTGCTGGCGTCGGCCGAGGTGATCACCGGCATCACGATACTGGTGTTCGCCGGCGGCTTCCTCGGACTCGCCGGGGCGGCGCTCCTGGGCTTCGGCTATCTCGCACCGCACGCGCTGCCGTTCTTCCACTGAGCGGCATCCGGCGGGGGGCGGCGTAACGCCACTCTCGCCCGCTTCGGGATCGGAGCGGCGTGCTGCCGGGCTGGACGCGCGCACAGGAAGCTTGTCTTGTCGGCACATTCCAGGGGGGAATGATGCCGGAACACTCGGACGAACAGGGTCGCCTGACACGGCTCGCCAGCGCGATCTTCCTGCACACCGAGCACGCGATCTACGCGGCGCTCGGCCTGCTGCTCGCCCTCACCGCGCTCGTCGCGCTGGTCGATGCCGCCGGGCTGACCTGGGAGGCCATGCGGGCGCTCGGGGGCGCCCAGCAGATCCTGGAGGTCATCGACCGGCTGCTGTTCCTGCTCATGCTGATCGAGATCCTGCACACGGTGCGGGTCTCGATGCGGTCCGGCACGCTGACCTGCGAGCCGTTCCTGATCGTCGGGCTGATCGCCTCGATCCGGCGGGTGCTGGTGATCACGCTGCAATCCTCGGAGATCATGCACGCCAAGGATTGGTCGCCCGAGAAGCAGGCGCTGTTCCAGGCGTCGATGATCGAGCTCGGGGTGCTGGCGGGTCTGATCCTCACGATGGTCTTCGCGATCTTCCTGCTCCACCGCGCCCGCGACGACGGGAAACCCGCAGGCGAGGAGCAGCCGGCCGGCGAGGCCTGACGATCCGGAGACCGTGGCCGTCGGCGCGCGGCGCGATCCAAGGGCGCAGCACCGGCCGAACTCCCGCTGCACGGGATCGCCTCGCTGCGTTGGCGAGGCCGGAGCGCGTCCAAGCCGACCGAACGCGCGCTCAGTTCAACCGCAGGATCGCCGCGTTGAGCAGCGTCGCGAAGGCCACCCAGGCGGCGTAGGGCACGAGGAGCCACGCCGCGATCCTGTCGAACCGCCAGGTCAGCCGGATGGTCCAGAGCACCATGACCAGCAGCATCGCGACGACGACGAGCCCAGCCCCGATCGCGTGGGCGGAAAAGAAGACCGGCGTCCAGGCGGCGTTGAGCGCGATCTGCACCAGGAAGGCCGCGAGGGCGAGCCACCAGCCCTCACGGCTCGGGCCGACGCGCGGCAGGGCGCCGAGCAGCCGCCAGAGCGAGACGGCGATCATCGCGTAGAGGATCGTCCAGGCGACCGGAAAGACCCAGTTCGGAGGGTTGAAGACCGGCTTGTTCAGGCCGGCGTACCAGCCCGGGATCTCGGCCTGCGTCGCCGTCGAGCCGATCGCCGCGGTCGCCGCGATCGGCAGGATCGCGGCGGCCAGCCGGAGCCAGCGCGGCAGGGCGGCGCCGTCGGGCACATGTGTTGCGGCGGTCATGGTCGTTCGTCTCCACGCGGCGCGGCTTGCCGGGGCCTGCGCGCCGTGGCACGCGCCCGTCTCCACCCGCCGAGAAATCGTCAGATGCCACAGCCTAACGCGCCGCAGGGGCCGGCGGATACCCGCGCCGACGCAGGCCCGGATTTCACCCACCGGAGCCTCGCGGCCCAGGCGATGGGCCGGATCGAACCCGAGACCCGGGCCGTGGTGATGCCGCTGCACGTCTCGACGACGTTCATCCGCGATCCCGATAACGGTTACAGCTCGGGCTACAGCTACGCCCGGCCCGACAACGCCACGGTGCGCGAGGCGGAATCGGTCCTGGCGATGCTGGAGGGGGCCGGGGCCGGTGCCCTGCTGTTCGGCTCAGGGATGGCGGCGGCGACCGCGGTGTTCGGCGCCCTGGAGCCCGGCGACCACGTGGTCGCCGGCACCGTGATGTATTGGGCGCTGAAGCGCTGGCTGCGCGCGGAGGCGCCCCGGCGCGGCCTCACCGTGACTTTCGTGGAGACCGACGACCTGGACGCCCTGCGCGCCGCGGTCGAGCCGGGCCGGACCAAGCTCGTCTGGATCGAGACCCCCGGCAATCCCCTGTGGACCGTCACCGACATCGCCGCGGCGGCCGGGATCGCCCACGCGGCGGGGGCGCGCCTCGCGGTGGATTCCACCGCCGCCTCCCCGGTCCATACGCGCCCCCTGGAACGCGGCGCCGACCTCGTGATGCATTCGGCCACGAAGATCCTGAACGGCCATTCCGACGTGGTGGCGGGCGTGCTGGCCGCCGCCCGGGCCGACGCCTTCTGGGAGCGGATCCAGGCCATCCGCGCCGGAAGCGGCGGCATCCTCGGACCCTTCGAGGCCTATCTGCTGATGCGCTCGCTCCGCACCCTGCACCTGCGGGCGGCCGCGCAGGCGGCGGGCGCCCAGCGCCTGGCCGAACGCCTCGTTGGGCACCCGCAGGTGTCCCACGTGCTGTATCCGGGCCTGCCCGGCGACCCCGGGCATGCGGTCGCCCGCCGGCAGATGCGCGACGGGTTCGGCTTCATGCTGTCGATCCGGGTGGCCGGCGGCGAGGCCGGCGCCATCGCCACGGCGGCGCGGGTGCGGCTGTGGAAACGGGCGACCTCCCTCGGCGGCGTCGAGAGCCTGATCGAGCACCGGGCCTCGGTGGAGGGTCCGGGCAGCCCCTGTCCGCCGGATTTGCTGCGCCTGTCCACGGGCATCGAGGACACCGACGACCTCTACGGCGATCTGGACCGAGCCCTGAATTCGGCGCACGGGGCCGCCTGAGCGGGCGATCCGCCCGGTCGCTCAGGCGGCCTTGACGCTGCCGAGGAACGCGCCGACCTCCCGCGTCAGGCCCTCGGAGTGACGGGACAGCGTCTCTGCGGCGTGCAGGACCTGCGCGGCTGCGGCCCCCGTCTGGCTCGCCCCGTCGCGGACGCCGGCGATGGTCTGCGTCACCTGCTCGGTCCCCCGGGCCGCCTGCTGCACGTTGCGGGCGATCTCCCGGCTCGCGGCGCCCTGCTGGTCCATCGCGGCGGCGATCGCCGTCGCGGCGCCCGACATCTCGCCGATGATCCGGCTGATCGCCTCGATGTCGCCGACAGCCTCGCCGGTGGCGGACTGGATCTCGCCGATCCGCTCGCCAATCTCGCCGGTGGCCTTCGCGGTCTGCTCCGCCAGTTCCTTCACCTCACCGGCGACCACCGCGAAGCCGCGGCCCGCCTCGCCCGCACGCGCGGCTTCGATCGTGGCGTTCAGGGCCAGCAGGTTGGTCTGACGCGCGATACGGGCGATCACGTCCACGAAGGCGGCGATGCGCTCAGCCGTGGCGGCCAGATGCCGGACCGTGGCTCCGCTGCGTGTGGCACTCTCCACCGCGCGATCGGCGATCTGCGCCGATCGCGTCACCTGCGCCACGATCTCGTCCACGGATGCGGCCATCTCCTCGGTCGCAGCCGCCACGGTCTGGACGTTCCCGGACGTCTCCGCGGCGGCCCCGGCCACCGTCGCGGCCTGCTGCGTGGCTTGGCTCGCCACGCGCGTCATGGCTTGGGCCGTGGTCTCCATCTCGGAGGCGGCACCGGCCAGGCTCCCGGTCAGCGCCGAGATATCCGCTTCGAAGCGCGCGGTGAGGTCACCGAGCACCGTGGCCCGACGCGCCTTGGCCTCGGCCTCGATCGCGGCCGCCGCGTCGGCCGTCCGCTTGGCGATCATCGCGTCCTTGAAGACCTGCACGGCCCGGATCATCGCCCCGATCTCGTCCCGCCGCTCGGCGCCCGTGACGGGCGCGTCCAGGTCGCCGGAGGCCAGCCGGCCCATGAGGCGGGTCGCCTGATCGAGCGGGCGGGTCACCCGGGCCAGCACCGTGCGGAGGCCGAAGAGGATCGCCACGGACGCCGCCGCCAGGAGGCCGATCAGCAGGAGCCTGGAATAGGCCGCGGTCGCCTGGGCGCGCTCGAACTCGGCGCGGGTCTCCCGGAGCTGCAGCGCCGTCAGCTTCGACAGGACCGCGACGGTCGGTATCATCATCTGGTTGAGCGCGAGATGGGCGGCGCTGTAGCCGTCGAGTTGGCGCCCGCGCAGTCGGTCCAGCACACCCTGCGTGATCGAAGCGTTCCGATCGACCTGCTTCTGCATGTCGGCCACGAGCAGCATCTCCTCGGGCGTGCGGGCGGTCGCGCGATAGGCGGACCAGTGCTGGTCGACCGTGGCGAGCCCCATCGCGACCCGGGTCGCCGCGTGGAGCGGATCCGCCACGTTCTCGCGCACCTCCCGCGAGGCGTCGACGATCCGATCGTAGGCCTCGCGCATGGCGATGAACTGGCTCAGGGGCACGACCCGATTCTCATAGGCGGTCCGGAGATTGTCGTTGCTCCGCGTGAGCGCGAACTGGCCGACGAGTGCGGAGGCCAGCAGAAGAGCGCCCAGCAGGCCGAGCAGGACGAAGAGCCGACCCTTGATTGTATTGATCATGATCATAACCACCTAGCGCGCGAATTACACGCCCTTCGCGAGCATCAACGCCGACGAGACGTATCATTAGATCGTTGTTTGAAAGTTTCAAAGATCGATGCTTGGTTATATCGATGTAGTTTTACGGAAATATCCTCACACTTCTGCGTAAAGACATGAAAATAACCCAATTTATATCATATCATATCTATTCGTATCCGAGTTATAAGGTCACGGGCGCGGTGAAATCCTGTATTCTCCTGAACCGTCCCTCGCGATCCGAAGCCGGCCCGCGCCCCGGTGATCCGCCATGGCGCGGGACGAAAAGGCTCTGGATGGCACGGGCGACCCGGTACCAAACGGGCGCTGGCGCGTTCTGACGGCGAAGCCTCCTGCGGGCGCAGTCAACCGTGAGATTCGAACGTCATGAAACCGATCTCAACCGCCGTCGCGGCGATCCTGCTCGGCGGTCTCGCCGGCCCGGCCTGGGCCGACGCGGTGCCGAACCTTGACGTCGAGAAGACCTGCCGGTCGGCACAGGTGACCAACACGTCGATCAGCGACAAGGCCAACTACGACGGCTGCCTCCGCTCCGAGCGCGACGCCAGGACGGAGGCCGAGCGGCATTGGGGCGACTACACCCCGGCCGCGAAGCGGCAGTGCGAGGACCAGTTCAAGGCCGGGGGCTATCCCTCTTACGTCGAGATGGTGACGTGCCTCGAACTGGCCTCCGGCACCGTGCCGACGCAGAGCAACGACGGCGGTCGTGCGGTGGGCGGTCCCGGCTCGCCGCGGGACGTCAAGGTGCAGCAGGAGGGCGGCGCCAAACTCACCCGGGAGCCGCCCGCGAGCCAGCGCACGGACCCGATGAAGGTGCTGGAGAACAAGTAGGCCGGGCGCCTCGGACCCTCGGCACGCGCCGGCGTCCCATTCACGCGCCGCCGGCGCTTGAGACGGCGGCGGCGTGCTATGGGCGGCCGATCCCTCTCCCAGCACGTCACCCGGACCTGTGAACGCCCTCGCCATCATCGCCCCGATCTTCGGGATCGTTCTGATCGGATGGGCGGCGGCGCTCACGGGTCTACTCTCCGACAAGGTCAGCGACGGCCTGTCGGAATACGTGTTCGCGGTGGCCGTCCCGGCGCTGATCATCGCCACGCTGACGAAGCCCGGCATGAGCGGCACGGTGGCGTGGTCCTACTGGGTGGCGTATTTCGGCGGCGCCGGCCTCTCGTGGTTCGCGGGCACGCTGATCGCCCGGCGACGCGCCGGGATCGAGCGGCGGGGCGCGATCCTCCACGGCTTCGCGGCGAGCCAGTCGAACACGGTGTTCGTCGGCGTCCCGATGATCCTTCAGGCCTACGGCGAGGAGGGGGCCTTCCCGCTGTTCATGCTGCTCGCCGTGCACCTGCCGCTGATGATGGGCAGCGCGACCTTCCTGATCGAATCCGAGTCCGGCCTGCCGTTCTCGGCACGGGTCCGGGGGCTGGTCCTGGTGCTGCTGCGCAACCCGATCTTCGTGGCGCTCCTGATCGGGATGGCGATGAAGGGCCTCGGGCTTGCGCCCGCCGGGATCGCCCGGTCCGTGATCGACGCCTTCGCGGGCACCGCCTCGACCTGCGCGCTGGTGGCTCTGGGCGCCGGCCTGAAGCGCTACCGGGTACTGTTCGACCTCAGGGGCGCCCTGGTGATTGCCGGCCTGAAGAACATCCTGCACCCGCTGGCGGTCTGGATCCTGGCCTTCCACGTCTTCGCGATGCCGCCGGCCTATGCCGGGGTCGCGACCCTGTTCGCCGCCATGCCGGTGGGGATCAACGCCTACCTTCTGGCGGCGCGCTACAAGACCGAGACCGGGATGGTGGCGGCCTCAGTGCTGGTCTCGACCCTGCTGGCGCCGCTGACGACGGTTGCCTGGCTCATGCTGCTCGGCCGGGCGTGACGGCGGAGGCCAGGCGTCACCGGGCGCGTTGGACGGCGGCTTCGGCGGGTCTAGGGTAGCGACAAGCGCCGGCTCCGGAGGCCGGGCGCAACCCCACGCGAGGAAGACCCATGAACGCTCCGATGCGCCCTCCGGGCAGCGCCTCTCCGTCGGCCACCGCCTCCGCCCGCTTCGTCTGGGAGGATCCGTTCCTGCTGGAGGATCAGCTGACCGAGGACGAGCGGGCGATCCGCGACGTCGCCCAGAGCTTCGCGCAGGAGCAGCTGCTGCCCGGCATCGTCGAGGCCTACGCCACCGAGAAGTCCGATCCTGGCCTGTTCCGGAAGATGGGCGCTCTCGGCCTCCTCGGCGTGACGCTCCCTGAGGAATACGGCTGCGCGGGCGCCTCCTACGTCGCCTACGGGCTCGTGGCGCGCGCCGTCGAGGCGGTGGATTCCGGCTACCGCTCGATGATGAGTGTGCAATCCTCCCTCGTGATGTACCCGATCCACGCCTACGGTTCCGAGGAGCAGCGGAGGAAATTCCTGCCGAAGCTCGCCTCGGGCGAATGGATCGGCTGCTTCGGCCTCACCGAGCCGGATGCCGGCTCGGACCCGGCCGGCATGAAGACCAAGGCCGAGAAGATCGACGGCGGCTACCGGATCACCGGCGCCAAGATGTGGATCTCGAACGCGCCCTTCGCGGACGTGTTCGTGGTCTGGGCGAAGTCCGAGGCCCACGAGGGCGCGATCCGCGGCTTCGTCCTCGAGAAGGGCATGAAGGGCCTCTCGGCGCCGACCCTCAAGGGCAAGCTCTCCTTGCGCGCCTCCACCACCGGCGAGATCGTCATGGAGGGGGTCGAGGTCGGCGAGGACGCGCTGCTGCCGAACGTCTCCGGTCTCAAGGGACCGTTCGGCTGCCTCAACCGGGCGCGCTACGGCATCTCCTGGGGGGCGTTGGGCGCCGCCGAGGATTGCTGGCACCGCGCGCGCAATTACACGCTGGAGCGCAAGCAGTTCGGCCGGCCGCTGGCGCAGACGCAGCTCGTCCAGAAGAAGCTCGCCGACATGCAGACCGAGATCGCCCTCGGCCTCCAGGCCTCGCTGCGGGTCGGGCGGCTGATGGACGAGGGCAGGATGGCGCCCGAGATGATCTCGCTGGTCAAGCGCAACAATTGCGGCAAGGCGCTGGACATCGCCCGCACGGCCCGGGACATGCACGGCGGCAACGGCATCATGGGCGAGTACCACGTGATGCGCCACGCCCAGAACCTCGAGACGGTGAACACCTACGAGGGGACCCACGACGTCCACGCACTGATCCTGGGGCGGGCGCAGACGGGGCTGCAGGCGTTCTTCTGAGGCTCTGGGTCGCGCCTCCCACCAGACACCTCATCCTGAGGTGCGGCGAAGCCGCCTCGAAGGAGGGCTCCGTCGAGGCCCGCTGTCGCGGGCACCTCAGGATAAGGGCTTGGATGGGATGAAGCGGAGCAGGACCGCGCGCCTCACTCCCCGCCCTCATCCCCGGCCAGCGACCATTCCAAGACGCGGGCGAGGTGGTCGTAGGCGCCGTACTTGCTGGCGTATTGCGGATAGGGCCGGGCCGTGTAGGCGGCCTCGCCGGTCATGAACCGGGCGACCAGCCCCCGCAGCCGCTCGGCGTGCTCGGCCACGATCGCCGCGACGGCGCGCTCCTCGCCTCTCGGCGGCTTCACCGGCACCGGCACGAAGGGCTTACGCCCGCCCGAGGCGTGGACATAGAGCAGGTCCGGCGTCAGCTTCACGGCCGGCAGATCCACGAAGGCGCCGTGCATGAGCATCGCGGCCTCCAGGGTGAGCTGCGGCGAGAACCCGGAGAAGATCTGCTTGGCAGAGGGCGGCGTGCCGGTCTTATAGTCGACGATGCAGGCGGTCCCGTCCGGGCACAGCTCGATCCGGTCGGCCCGGGCACGCAGTGTGAAGGTCTCGCGTCCCATCGGGATCACCCAGCGTCCGGAGACCTCCGGGTGGACCCGGGTCAGGCCTGGCCGGCGCTGCGCCTCCCACGCGAGATAGGCCGAGGCCATGCGTTCGTAGCGCGGCCACCACTCGGCGTAGAGGTTCGGGTACTCCGCCTCGATGTCGGCGAAGGCGTTCACCGCGAGGTTGAGCAGTCGCACTGCCGCATCCGGGGGCAGGTCCTGCGGATGACGGCTCGCGAACGCTGCGAAGACGTCGTGCACCAGGGAGCCGCGGGTGGCGACGCCCGGGGCCGCCGCCAGCGGGTCGAGGGGATCGAGCCCGAGCACGTGCCGGGCGAAGATGCTGTAGGGATCGCGCACCAGCGTCTCGATCTCGGTGACGCTGAGCGAGCGCGGGAACAGGGCCGGGTCCGGCTTCGGCGCGGGACGCTTCAGCCGGGGCTCCGCGGGGGCAGTGTCCAGCCGCGCCGCGAGGTCGGTGAAGCGGCGGCCCGCCTCCAGGACGGCATCCCAACGCGCATCCCCCGCGAGCGCGCGCAGGCGCTGGATCAGCCGCGACGGGACGGTCGGCGCACCCTCGCGCTTCAGCGCCCGGGTGATCAGCGCGTCCCGGCAACCGAGCGCCTGCACGAAGTCGTGGGCCATCTGGCCGATCCGCCGCTCGGGCGGGTTGAGGCCGACCCGCTCGCGCATCGGTCGGTTGAGGAAGGAATCCGTCAGCGTGCGCACCGGCCAGACGCCCTCGTCGAGGCCGCCGAGCACGACCCGGTCCACGGACAGCAGACGCGACTCCAGCAGACCGAGGATGCGCAGCCGCGGATGCGGCGCCTCGCCGGAACACGCGACGGTGCGCTCCCGGGCTAGGGCGGTGAAGAAAGTGGCGTAATCGTCGAACCGCCCAGGCATCAGGCCGGGCTCGGCCATCTCAAGGTCGTCCAACAGCGCGTCGAGGCAGGACAGGGAGCCATCCGTCTCCGCCTCGGGCTCATCCTCCGGCCCGGCGATCAGCCGGTCGCAAGCTTCCCGGTGGCCCGTGGCCGTTTCGACGAGGTCGCATGCCCCGGCCCCGTCCAGCCCCGGAAACGCCCCGAATACCAGATCGAGCCGGTCGAGGAGGTCCGCCGCGAGGTCCCAGTCGAGATCCGTCAACCGCCGCTTCGCCCGGGGCCTGTGCTCCGGCGGCCCGGCGCGCTCGGCCGCGAGGGCGTTGCGCAGGCCGGCGAAGCCCGGCGCCGGGACCGGACCGCGCAGCAGGCCGATCTCCAGGGCCGCCGCGCCGCGCACCACGTCGGCGCGCGGCAGGCCGAGGCGGACCATCGGGTGGGAAAGCAGCGCGATCAGCCGGGCCGGGATCGCGTCCGCCTGAGCGCGAGCGAGATCCGCCGCGAGCTCGGCCGCGAGCCGGGCGAGTCGGCCGGCGGGGCTGCCGGCCAGCGCCAGCCCCGCCGAATCCTCCGCCACGATCCCCCAGCGCAGCAGCWCCACGGCGACCCGGCCGGCGAGCCCCCGGTCGGGAGTGATGAGGGCCGCGGTGGCGCCGGGCCTCTCAAGCGCCTCGCGGAGGGCCACGGCGACGACCAGCGCCTCCTCGCGCTCATCGGCTGCCTCGGCAAGCGCCAGCCCGTCGAGGCCATGGCGCGCGACGGTGTCGCGGGCCTCCGGATCGAGGTCGGCCCAGGCGTCGGTGGTGTCGGCCGGTCGGAGGGCCTGCGACAGGAGCGCGGCCCGGGCGCTCTGGCCGGCCTCGGGCTCGCCCAGGGCGACGACCTCCGCGCGGTCGAGGTCGAGGTTCTCCGCACCGAGCAGCCGGTGCAGCACCGCCTGCGGGTGGCCATGGGCGATCACGCGGGAGAAGCCCTCGCCGGTGTCGATGCCGTCCCAGCCGGAGGCATCGAGGTCGAGGTCGAGGCCGGGCAGAACCACGGCACCCCGGGGCAGCTTCGCCACGGCCGCGATGAGCCGTGCGGTGGCGGGAACCGAGCCGAGGGAGCCGGCGACGATCACGGGATCGGGGGTCGGGCTGCGCGACAGGCGCCGCTCCTCGGCGAGCACGAGGCCGCGGGCGCGGGCGACGGGATCGGCCAGGCCCCGCTCGGCCAGGAGCTTCGGCCAGTTCTCGGCGGCGATCTTCACGAAGTCGAGGGTCAGGCCGAAATAGCGGGAATACTCCGCCTCGACGGCGGCGCCGATCTCCGACCAGGGCAGGCCCTCGACGGTGAGCGCATCCATCAGCCGTTCGAGGTCGCCGGCGAGACCGATCGCGTCGGCGGGGGAAGACGGCACGAGGAACGGCACCTCGGCGTCGAGGGGCAGCAGGGTCCGGTCCACGGTCCTGGCCCAGGCCTGGACGAGGCGGGCGAGGATCAGCCGCCGCTCCAGGGGCGGCATCGGAACGCTGAGCGGATCGGCGTTCTCCTCCAGCAGCGGCTCGGCGGCGAGGTCGAGTTCGGCCTCGTCGGCCTCCCCCAGGGGGATCATCCGGGGCAGCAGGGTTGCCTGACCCGGGGCGTCGCGGCCTAGCCTGTCGGCGAGGATCGCCGAGAGTGCCCGGGCCGCGCGGCGTGTCGGCAGGTAGAGGGTGACGGCGGCGAGAGCTAACGGGTCGTCCGCCACCGGCCCGACGAGGCGGCCCGAGAGCAGCGCCTCGGCGAGCGTCGGCAGGAACGGGACGCCGCGGGTGATTGTGAAGACGGCCTGTCGGGGGGGCATGACGGGCTTCTACGCCCGTCGCGGCAGCCCGGACAGGGGGCGAGCGGCCGATGCGGGGATCGAGCGGGTCCCCGACGTGCCCAGCGCCTTTTGCGGGGTCGCGGATTCACACCCCGATCTGGCAGCACGGGCACAGGATGGAGCGTGGGTCCTCAGCCCCGCGCATTCGCCGCGGCGCCGTAGCCGGCGCGCCGGCCGAACACCACGCCGGAAGTCAGGCCCGAGCCGCCCGGATAGCCGTTGAAGAACACGCCGCCCACCATCTCGCCGCAGGCGTGGAGGCCGGGGATGGCGCTGCCGTCCTCCCGCTTCACCCCGCCGTCGTCGCCGACCTCGACGCCGCCATACGTGAAGGTGATCCCCCCCGTGACCGGATACGCCTTGAACGGTCCGGTCTCGATCGCCTGCGCCCAGTTCGACTTCGGCAGGGCGAGCCCCCGGGTGCCGCGCCCGTCCTTGACGGTCGGGTCGAACGGCACGGACTGGTCCACGGCGGCGTTGAACGCCGCGATGGTGCGCCGCGCCGCGACGCGGTCGATGCCTTCGAGCTTGTCGAGGAGGCCGTCCAGGGTCTCGGCCTCGACGAAATGCGCGTCGTGGAACCGGTACTCGCTGTAGAGCAGGTGATCGACCTTGGCGTCGAAGATCTGCCACGCCACGTGGCCCGGCTGCTCCATGATCGCGCGGCCGAATTGCGCGTAGGTATAGTTGCGGAAATCCTTGCCCTCGTCGACGAACCGCGCGCCGTCAGCATTGAGCATGAGCCCCAGGAAGTAGCAGATCTTCCGGTAGTGCTTGCGCTCGCCGTGGGGCAGGTCGAGGTTGCCGTAATCGGGGGTGTGCAGATCCATCGGCGTCGCATGGCATCCGCCGTAGAAGCCGTGGGCCTTCGCGCCGAGGTCCAGCGCCATCCGCAGCCCGTCGCCCTGATTGTGCGGCGTGCCGCGGACCCGCGCCTTGTCCCAGCCTTCGCCGATATAGCGCGTCCGCAGGGCGGCGTTCGACTCGAAGCCCCCGCAGGCGAGCACCACGGCCCGGGCGCGGAACGCGCCCTGCGGCGTGTCCACGCCGGCGACGCGCCCGTCCTCGACGATCAGCCCGGTGGCCGGACAACCGTAGCGGATCTCGCCGCCGGCCTCGGTGAAGGCCTCTAGCTCGGCCCGGGCGAGGCCGAAGCCCTCGTCATGGGTCGCGAGCGTCAGGCCGCCCCAGAACACGAAGCGCCCGTCCTTCTCGAAGGATTGCCGGGAATAGATCGGCTCGAACTTCACCCCCTGGGTCGCGAGCCAGCGCAGAGCCGCGCCGCTCTCGTCGATCAGGATTCGCTGCTCCCGCGAGAGCGGCCGGCCGTCGTTGAAGCCGAGGAGGTCCGCCTCGAACATTTCGGCTGTGTAGGCACCGAAATCGGTGCGGCGCAGGCGCGGATCAGCGGGATCGGCCAGAAGCGGGATCAGGTCGCCGTTGCCCGCGTAGACGACGCGCATGGCGCCGGCCGTGTAGGCGGTGTTGCCGCCGGCGAGATCCCGTTCGGCCTTCTCGATCATCAGCACCGAGGCGCCGCGCTCCAGGGCGGCGAGGCCGGCGCTCATGGCGGCGTTGCCTGACCCGACGACCACCACATCCCACTGCGCATCGCCCGGTCGCTGCATGCCCGCCTCCTCACGATCGATTGCCCTAGCAGCATTGTATACGTCTGCATGCAATTCAGCACAAGCGTTCCGGAGCGCCCGGTTTCAGGCTATGGCCGAGGCGAGGAGAGCCGGAGATGAAGGCCAGCGACGCAGAGCGCCCGAGCGGCGCCGGCGCCTATGAACGCCTGCTGCGGGCGATCGAGGAGGGCGAGCTCGCCCCCGGCAGCCGGCTGCGCGAGGCGGACCTCGCCGAGCGGTTCCAGATCAGCCGCACGCCGGTCCGCGAGGCGCTCGGGCGGCTGGAGGCGCAGGGCCTCGTCGCCCATGAGCCGCACCGGGGCGCCAGCGTGGCGCAGCTCGATTACGGGCAGGTGAGCGAACTCTACGACCTGCGCGAGGTGCTCGAGGGGACGGCGGCGCGCCTCGCGGCGATCCATGCCAGCGCGGTCGAGACCGAGATCCTTGAGGAGATGGTCGCCCGGGACCGGACGCTCACGGGCGACGCAGCCGCGCTGGCGCGGACCAACCGTCTGTTCCACCGTCAGATCCACGGCGCCGCGCGCAACCGCTTCCTGCAGGGCACCCTGGAGACGATGCGCCTTTCGCTGGTGCTGCTGCCGGGCGCCACCACCCTCGCGGCCCCCGAACGCGCGGCCGACTCCCTCGCCGAGCACGCCGCCATCGTGGCGGCGATCCGCGCCCATGACGGCGACGGCGCCGAGGCCGCGGCCCGGGCGCATATCCGGGCCGCCTTCAAGGCCCGGATCCGGATCTGGCAGGAGACCTGAGCGGCCTCGGCCCTCAGGCGTGAGCGGGAACCCGTTCCAGCCCGGGGCGCCCCCGGAACAGGGCGAGCGTCGCGACGATGCCGCAGGCCGCCGCCGCCATCAGCCAGTAGCTCGGTGCCGCCCGGTCGCCGGTCCTCTCGATCAGGTAGGTCGAGACCATCGGCGTGGCCGTGCCGAACAGGGCGGTGGCGAGGCTGTAGGCCAGCGAGAAGCCGCTCGCCCGAACATGGGCGGGGACGACCTCGGAGAGCGAGACCACCATGGCGCCGTTGTAGACGCCGAAGAAGAACGAGAACCACAACTCCACGGCGAGCATCTTGCCGAAGGTCGGGTCTGCCACGAGCCAGTGCAGCGCCGGGTAGGTCGTCAGCAGCGACAGGGTCGAGATCGTCAGCAGCACCGGTTTGCGCCCGATCGCGTCCGACAGAGCCCCGCCCACCGGCAGCCAGATGAAGTTGGTGATGGCGACGCAGAGCGTGACGATGAGGCTGTCGGTCTCGGTGAGCTTGAGGACGTTCTTGCCGAAGGTCGGGGTGTAGACGGTGATCATGTAGAAGGTCACCGTCGTCATCGTGGTCAGCATCATGCCGAGCAGCACGATCCGCCAGTTGGCGGCCACCGTGGTCAGGATCTCGCGGGTGCTGGGATGGCGGGTCCGCTTGGCGAATTCCTGCGTCTCCTGCAGCGAGCGGCGGATGAGGAAGATGAACGGCACGATCAGGCAGCCGATCAGGAACGGGATGCGCCAGCCGAAATCGCCGATCTGCTGCTTGGTGAGGAAGGCGTTCAGCCCGTAGCCGATCAGGGCGGCGAACATGATCGCGACCTGCTGGCTCGCCGACTGGAACGAGGTGTAGAGGCCGCGCCGCCCGGGGGTGGCGATCTCGAACAGGTAGATCGAGACGCCGCCGATCTCGACGCCCGCCGAGAAGCCCTGCAGCAGCCGGCCGGCGAGCACGATCAGCGGGGCCGCGACGCCGATGGTGGCGTAGCTCGGGCAGAAGGCGATGAGCACCGTGCCGCTCGCCATGATCGCCAGGGTGATGATCAGGCCCTTCCGGCGCCCGATCCGGTCGATATAGGCGCCGAGCACGATCGCCCCGAGGGGCCGCATCAGCGCCCCGAGCCAGAACGTGCCGAAGGTCAGGAGCAGCTCGGTCGTCTCGTTGCCCGAGGGGAAGAACGCCCGCGCGATATACGTGGCGTAGAACCCGAACAGGAAGAAGTCGAACATCTCCAGGAAGTTGCCGCTCGTCGAGCGGAGGATCGCGCCGATCCTCGACTGGAGCGTGGCTCCGACGGCCCCGGCATCACCGGCCATGTTGACGTCCTTTCCGGGTGCCGGTCAGGCACCGATCCACTTCATGGCGATGATCGTGCCCGTGACGGTCAGCGCGCCGCCGATGCGGGTGGCGATCTGCGCGAAGGGCATCAGTGCCATGCGGTTGGCCGCCGTGAGGATCGCCACGTCGCCGGTGCCGCCCTGGCCGCTGTGGCAGGCATTCACGATGGCGGTCTCGATCGGATACATCCCGAGCCAGCGGCCGACGAAGAAGCCCACGGTCATCAGCGTCGTCACGGTCGACACGATGGTGATCAGGTTCACCAGGGTGAAGGCCGCCATGAGTTCGTGCCAGGGCGTCAGCGCAACGCCGATGGCGAAGAGCAGCGGATAGGTCATGGAGACCTGCACGAACTTGTAGACCACGAAGCCGCCGGCCTGGAGGTGCGGCGACACCGCGCTGGCGAGCTTGGCGAAGACCGCCAGGAACAGCATGGCGACCGGCGCCGGCAAACCGATCAGGTGATGGGCGATGACGCCGAGCAGATAGAGGGTGATGGCGGTGAGCCCCGCGGCGCCGATCGTGGCGGCGTCGATCTGCCCGCGCGCGGCCTCCGACTTGGCCTGCGCATCGCTCGATTTCATCTCGTCCGAATCGGGCTGGAGCCGTCCCTCGCCGGTGAGGTGGGGGTACCGCTTCCCGACGGCGTTGAGCGTGCCGGAGAAGATGATGGCCGTGAGCGAGCCCAGCATCACCGGCGGCAGGACCTGGGCGAAGACGACGCCCTGCTGCAGGCCCAGGATCGCCGCGTAGCCGATGGAGAGCGGGATCGCACCCTCGCCGACGCCACCGGCCATGATCGGCACCACGATGAAGAAGAACGTCTTGTACGGGCCGAGGCCGAGGAGCGTGCCGACCAGCGTGCCGACCACGGCCGCCGCCACCGAGCCGATCGCGAGCGGCGCGAAGATCTTGAGGAAGCCCTTGATCAGGACCTCGCGGTCCATGCCGAGGATCGAGCCGACGATGATCGTGGCGATGTAGATGTAGAGGAAGTTGGTGAACTTGGTGAAGTCGGTGATCGCCTTCACCATCTGCGGCGGCACCAACGCGTAATAGACGAGCGCCGAGGGGATGAAGGTCGCGAAGATGGCCCCGGCGCCGATGTTCTTCAGGATCGGGATCCGCTTGCCGATCTCCGCGCAGGTGAAGCCGCCCATCACCAGCACGGCGATCATGGTCGGCCCGTCGGGCTTGATCTCGCCTTCCTGGACCAGGACGGCGATGAGAATCGCCAGGATCAGGTAGACCGGCAGCGGTATGATGCCGATCTTGCTGTCGACAAGGCGCCACCAGCGACCGGGCCAGATCCGGTCCGCGCGCCGCTCGGCCGCCCGATTGTCCGTGGAGGCGGGAATCGGGCTCGACGAAACTGTGCTGGTCATGGCGTCCCCCCGGATATCTGACCGCTTGCGGGCCGTTTCACCGTTCCCCGGGCGCCGCGACCGCGACCGCACGGGAAATCCCGGCCCGTCGAGTCCCGCGGGATCGGCGGAGATAAAGTGACATTCCGCGTAACAGCGCCGATGAAGGGCGGCAACGCGATCCGGGGGACAAAGGGCACGACCTGTTCCGCGAGCGGGGATTAAAGCCAGCTCGGCGTGGTCGCTCGGATGCGCACGAAAAGAGGCCCGGCGCGGGGCCGGGCCTCGACGGCGTTGTGCACGGAGTCCGGCGGCGCGCGCGGCGCTCCGCCGCCGGCCGCGCCGATCAGAAGTCGCGCTGGACGCGGAGGCGGACCTGCGAGACCGAGTCCTGCGTCATGGTGCGCGGGACGAACGTGCCGTTGTTGATGCCGGCGACGTTGGCGTAGGCCGTGGGGCTCTTGTCGAGGTCGATCGCGCGACCGCCCTTCACGCCGACCTGCATGTACAGCGCCTCCACGCCGATATCGAGGTCGCGCACGGGCGACCAGATGAGGCTCCCGCCGGCGACGAACTGGTAGGTGTCGCGCAAGGCCTGGCTGAGCTGGTAGAACCGGGTGCCAGGGGCGCCGACGCCGTTGGTGCCGAAGCTGTTGGCGCCGTTCGGGTTGACGAAGTTGAACGCCGCCCCCTGCGCCAGGCGGGCGCCGCGGCCGAAATCCTGCTCGCCGTAGCCGCCGAAGATGGCCGAGCGCCAGTCCGGCGACCAGTAATGCAAGTAGGAGGCGACCGCCGAGAGGCTGGTCGACGTCTGCAGCTGGCCGGTGAACGGGTTGATCGTCGCGTCCGCGAAGGTCTGCCCGATCTTCTGCCCCTGGATGAGCGTGTTGACCTGCTGGTAGCAGCCGGTGAACGCGCAGTAGCCGGTATACATCTGGGCGCCCTCCGCGTAGGCGCCCTGGAGATACAAGGCGTCGCCCGGAGCGATAAACGGCGTGTTGATCTTCAGGCCGCCCTGCACCGCCCAGCCCTCCACGCTCCTGGTGTGGGGGACGCCGGTGATGACGCCGGGGGCTCCCGCCGGCAGCGCCGCGGCCGTGGTCAGGTTGCCGACGTTCAGCTCGTGGGCCGCGGCTGAGATCTGGGCGGAGCCCCAGGCTTGATCGACGCGCAGGACACCGACGAAATCGGGCAGGCGCTCGCGCTGGATGGTGTCGATGGCGCTGTAGCTGGACGGGAGGGCGTTGGCGTAGCCCACGAAGACGGGGCTGACCGGGGAGGCCCCCGCCGACGGCGAGAAGATCGGGCTGCGGCGGAACACCGGGTCCTCGATCGAGAGCGTCGCCGACAGGCCGTCGCCGACGGCGACCGTGTAGGCGAGGAGGTTGGTCGACGCGATGTCCGAGCCCATCGTGGCGCCGGCGATCTCGAAGTCGTGGGCGTAGAAGTCGAAGAACGATGAGGCGCGACCGGCGGTGAGCCCGGCGAACTGGATGAACGCCTTGTCGACGTTCATGTATTGCTGCGCGTGGCCGTTCTGGTCGACGCCGGTGCCGTCATAGGCCTGCCCGATCCGCGCCTGGGTGCCCGACCGGTCGTAGCCGGTCCGCGACCCCGCATCGAGGCGCACGAAGGCGCGCAGCGTCCCGTAGGCGGTCTGCGTGCGCGCATCCAGGTTGATGCGCATCCGGGCCTGGTAACCGGAATCGTCGCCGTTATTCGTCCCGGCCTGCCGCGAGTAGACGGTCCTGTAGCCGCCCTCGAACCGGGCGCGGCCCGAGATGCGCAGGCAGGTGTCGGTTCCGGGGATGTAGAAGAACCCGGCGCCGTAGGCGCCACAGACGCGGACGTACTCGATCGGAACCGCCTTCTTGACCGGCAGGTCGGCGGCGTGCGCAGCGCCCACCACCGCGAACGCGGCAGCAGACCCGAGCAACGATGATTTCAGCAATGCCATCGATGTCTCCGGAAATCAGATGTTAAACTTCGCAACAGGCTAGACCAATTCAGTCATTTCCAATTACATCCGGAAAAATTTGCTCATTTCGCTAGAGAAATTTGTCCCGATGCAGCGATCTCGACGCCTATCTGCATCTCGACACTGTGCATCGACTTGGATTTAGGCAATCGTGATTCACGATGAAGTCAGTCTGGATCGTTCTTTGTGGCAGTTAGGCCACAAAAATTGTCCTCGATGAAAATTACATATTTGGTTTGATAAGATCATTGCTTGGAAACTTGAATTGATATCTTCTTATATTGAGTATTACATTTCAGTTAGGAGAGACTGTTGAGCGACGCGAAGAAGATCGGCCGAATCCGTCGCCTCGGCGCGCGATCGAACGACGGCTGCGGACGCCTCACCGGCCCGCAACGCCGGCTTTCCGCCTCCGGCGGGCGATTCGGCGTCGCGACGGCCGTCAACGGGTTCGGCGATTCGGCCTGCGGAGAAGCGATCGCGGAGTCGGGGGCCGATTCAGGGGTCGGGTGGCGGGGACCGATGGCCCAGGCGGTGCGCGGTCGTCGCGGCCCGACGAAGGCACTGCGCGCCGCATCCGGGACGCTCGCGGCGCGGCATGGCGGCGACGGCCGCGCGCGCAGGGATGGGCGGGGATCGCGTCTCGCGGGAGCGACCCCTCGGCGGCGATGCCGGAGTTCGCGGAGTGGGATCGGGCGCGTGTCGGGCGGGCGCGGCGCCGCATCGGGACGCGC